>NZ_JAVRCK010000029.1:4700-89049 GCF_034530815.1 Nostoc sp. DedSLP03 | reverse complement strand
GAACAAAGTATTCTTTATTCCACCATCTATTTTCTCTTAACCGAGCAGTATTGATATCACTGTTTTCTGGAACAGATTTTGATGTAGATAGTAGTAAAGGATTGAATGGATTTTGTGATTTCATTCTTTGTGGTTCTGAAGAACAGTTTTACATTAAAGCGCCTGTACTTACAATTGTTGAGGCGAAAAATGAAAATATAAAAGGTGGTTTAGGACAATGTATTGCCACTATGATAGCTGCACAATTGTTCAATCAAAATACTCAACAAGAAGTTAAGACAATCTATGGAGTTGTCACTAGTGGAACCAATTGGCGATTTTTAATGTTGGAAGGACTAACAGCATACATTGATATAGTTGAATACTATATCAATGATGTTGATAAAATTCTCGGTATTCTGTTGCAACCATTTCACACTGCTTTGCTACAAGCATCGTTATGATAATCATCGCAAAGAAAAAATAATTTGCTCAAGTATTAACCTTAAAATTAATTATAGCTAATTGTATGAATTTTGAAACCGAAAAAATCTTAGCCACTCTTGAAATTCTAACTGAGCAATATCTCGATTTCCATTTAGTAAATAATGAAATTTCCTGTTTAGAACCTTTCTTTTGGGATGTAACTCAAAAAGGTGATTTTAGTTTACTTAATCTTGGATACGATCGAGGATGGATAACTCTAACGGATATTGATGTTGCTGTAAAAAGTTGGCAAGCATTAGAACGTCGCGGTTATTTAAACCCAGATGATGATCCTGATGACTATGAAGATGAAGATATTATCAGTTCTGAATTAGCTGATGAAAGAGCAAAGATATATCAGACATTGGCTGATACCATCCAAAAAAATATCTACAATATAGAAGTTTTTAAATTCAGTCAAATTCCTGCCTATTCATTTTATGTTATGTTAGGGCAAAATCAAGAAAATAATTGGTTTTGTTTTTCTCAAACTGTTGCTAGAGAGACAAGATTAGAAGGAGAAATAAAATGCTCTAATGTACCTGATTTAACAATTCAGTCATCTTTGGATAGCAATACCGCTAAATTGAAAAATGAATTTCAGCAAATCATCAATCAATTACAACTTATTAGTATTTATGGTTATTACGGTGGTGGTTATGATTATAGATTCAATCATTATTTAGTCACAGGGATAGCAAACTCTAAAGAAAAAGCTCTGTCAATAGCTCTACATCAAGCAGGAATGCTTGATATTGCTAGATTTTATGAATTTAGCCCAGAAGCTTTATCTTGGAGATGGGACAAAGATGAAATGGTTAATTTTTACCCCAGGTATCAAAAAATAAATCAATTTTTGACACAAAATCTTTCCGATTTAAGAATGATTAGATGTAGTTTTTGGAATCGTGAATGTATATATGTCATTGGCCAAACCAATGCTGGAGATGTAACTGGCATTTATATAGAAAGTGATTTTGATTACAATCCCTAAACTTATTAATATAAGAAATGAAAGTCGAAACAGAACAACTTCTTGGTACACTAGAAATACTCTGCTCAAGTTCGTTTGTTTGGGAAACTGCAAATCAAGGTGAATTTAACCTCTGGAATTTAATGATTTCCGAAGGCTTTGTTAATCTAACCGACATAGAACTTGCTTTTAAACATTGGCAAAATATTGAAGAATGGGGAACTCCTACTAATCAACAAGAATTTTATGAATACGCCCCGCCACGTTCAGAACGTAAGGATAAAACTTGGAATGAAAGTATTGCTTCTGAACGCCAAGGATATTATCAAAAAATACAGCAGCTTCTCACTCAAAATTTTAGCAATTTGCAAGCATATAATTTATCTATTCCCAAAGCAAAATATCAAGATTTTACATGGGAACATCCTGATTTTTCTGTGTCAATTGTGGTCGCCGAAACTAGCAATAATCACTGGTTATGCCTTGCGCCCATCGTCCCCGATCAAGTAAGCGATGATGTCTACGCTCCCCATCAACCCACGACGCAAATTGTTTGCGAAGAATCAATAAATACAGTCAACGAAAGTTTGATAGCTGAATTTAAATCCTGTCTTGACAATCTCACCCCAATTACGATTTACGGCTACCACTACGGCGGATATAACTGCACTTATCAACATCATCTCGTAGGTGCATACGCCAAAACTAAAACGACTGCCATTGAACTTGCGCTGCAAGCCGCAACAATGGTAATTATTTTAGAAAAGCCAAATGTTCATTATGCTGGTGATGCCTACGATAGCCTCAAACTCAGCGAGTTTATGAATCAGTGTCTGAGACATCGCACTCTCTACAATATTAGTTTTTGGGATGTTCGTTACACCTACCAAGGGGGACAAACCCCAGCAGGAGATTGGATAGGTGTACATTCAAGGAGCGAATTTGAATACAATCCTTAGAAAGAGTAGCAAAAATCTAATGTCTAAAAAGTCTGATTCGCAGTTGCAAAATTTCTTTACTTAACAAATTTGATTTGTGAGAATTGCTCAAAAAGAATCTGCTTAAGATGCTGCAACAACAGCACTGTCATTTACTAACTTGCCATCTTCCATGTAGACGATGCGATCGGCAATATCTAGAATGCGGTTGTCATGAGTAACCAAAAGAATGGTACAATCCTGTTCCTTAGCTAGTTTTTGCATAAGGTTAACCACATCTCGTCCCGATTTACTGTCAAGGGCGGCGGTAGGTTCGTCTGCTAAGACTATTTTAGGACGACCAACCAATGCACGAGCGATCGCAACTCTTTGTTTTTGTCCCCCAGATAAATCATCAGGATAATAATTCAGGCGCTCTGCTAATCCTACCTCCTTTAACATTTCGGCTGACCGGGTTTTCATTTCTGCCGGGGAAATATTATTATGCACTTCCAAACCCATTCTGACGTTTTGGAGTGCTGTCAGACTAGCGTGCAAGTTATGTGCTTGGAAAATATAACCGTTACTGCGTCGTGCTTGGGTAAGTTGTGCTTTATTAGCGCCACACAGTTCTTGTTCCAATATCTGCAAACTACCGGATTGGGCAGAACGCAAGCCGCCGACTAAGGTGAGAAGTGTAGTTTTCCCAGAACCAGAAGGCCCAGTCATAATAATAATTTCGCCAGCGTTAATATCCAGGTTGATATCAAAAAGAACTTGCTTGCGAAGTTGACCATGACCAAAATAGTGGTCGAGATTTTTAACAGAGATTACAGGTTGACTACTCATAAATAGCTTAATTTCTGGTAATGTTCGTCATTGGTCATTTGCAAAGGACAAAGGACAAATGACAAATGACAAATGACAAATTTAAAACATATCTGCGGGGTCAGCAGACTGTAATTTCCGAGTAGCGATCGCACCAGAAATTATACACATAATCATCGTCAGAGTTAATACCGTCAAGGCTCGTGCTACGGTCATGTAAACTGGTAAATTGGTGGCATTACGAGTTAAATGATAAAGTCCTAAAGGTGCGATCGCTCCAGGAATAAAGCCCAAAATCGCCAAAATTATCGCCTCTTCAAACACCACACCTAATAAGTAAAGATTGTTATATCCCATTGCTTTAAAAGTGGCGTATTCTTTGATATGAGAATTCACATCTGTAGAAAGAACTTGATAGACGATAATCACGCCCACCAAAAACCCCATTGCTACACCCAGGCTGAAGATAAACCCGATCGCCGTATTTGTTTTCCAGTAATTTATTTCAAATTCGAGAAATTCTGCTTTGGTTAAAACTTTAACATCATTATCTAAATGAGATTCTAAAGCTGCTTTGATCTGTTTTGGGTCATAGCCTGGTTGCAGTTGCACTAAACCGAGACTGACACTGCTTGCTTCTTGTCTGGGAAATAGTCGCAGAAAGTTCTGGTCGCTGGTGATTAAAGTACCATCGGCTATGAAAGAAGCCCCGACTGAAAATAAGCCGCTAACGGTAATTGTCCGCCGTTCTATTTCGGTTGTGACAGTTTTACCTTGTTCAATTTTGGCGATCGCTTCATTGTAATCTCCTCTAGAGGCGCGATCGAACAGAACGGTATCTGGTAGCTTAATAGCATCTATCTGGCGATTTACATCTGCTAAGTTCAACATTTGGCGATCGGGATTCAACCCCATAACTAATATTGTCGTTTTCTGATGTGTTTGGGGATTTTTCCAATCAACAATGTTGACATACATTCCTTCTGCCGACTTTACACCTGGTACATCCATTGCTTGATACAACCGCCGCCGCGTAAAGCTAGACATATATGCTAAGTTACGTGCTTGGGGGCTGATCACAAACATATCAGCCTGCATACTCCGATGCAGCATTGTGTTACTTTCAAACAAGGCATTCTGAAACCCTAGCTGCATAAACATCAGAACATCGGCAAAGGCAATACCTGACAATGCCACCAAAAGACGACCTTTTTCATGACTCAGTTGCAGCCATCCTAAAGGTGTTCGCCGCCGCAGTTGTTCGATTAATTTCATAATAGAGAGTGGGGAGATGAGGGAGCAGGGGAGGCAGGGGAAGCAGGGGAGAAATCAATTCAAAATTCAAAATTCAAAATTCAAAATTGAAGATTCAATCTCCATGCCCAATGCCCAATGCCCTTTAAAGTACAATTACCGCCTTGACTTGCAAATTAGTTAAGCTAGAAGCATTTTGGCTAGATAGTTTATTTAGTTGTACGTGGACTTCCACGACTCTGGCATCAATATTGCTTGAGGGATCGGCGTTGATCAGATTTTGTCGCTTTACCTGCATACCAATCCAATCGACTCTTCCTTCTAGTTCATGGCGGAGGGAATCACTGCTTACCCGCACATCCTGTCCCGGACGCACTCTCTTGATATCACTTTGGTAGACTTCTACTACTGCATACATCTGGTCGGTTTGACCTAAAGCCACAATGCCTTCATTGCCAACAGTTTCTCCGGCTCGTGTATTAATCTCCAAAATTCGACCGGCTTTAGGAGCCACAACGTATGCCTGTGCTAGTTCTGCTCTAATTTTATCCGCTGTGGCTTGAGCGCTGTCTATTTCTGCTTGTGCATTTGCTATATCTGTGGGACGGACTTCAGCAGTTTGATTCAAGTTAGCTTTTGCTTCCTTAATCTGCTGTTGCAAGCTGGCGAGGGTTTGATCCTGGTTGGCTTTGGCTTCGTTAAGCTGCTGTTGTAGGGTTGCGACAGTTCTTGTCTGAGTAGCTTGGCTTTCAATTAACGCTTGAGTGGAAGTTTCGGCGTTTAAGCGTCTGCTATCAACTTCCTGGCTAGAAATTGCTCCTGCTTTGTATAAAGTTTCGTAGCGCTGCACGTCAGCTTGAGCATTACGTTTCTCGGCTGCTACGCGAGCCACTGTTGCTTGCAAGCTGCGTTGTTGCCCAAGCAATTCTGCTTCTAGACGATTAATTGTGGCTTGCTGAGTTTTAATGTTTCCTTGTAGTTCTACTTGCACGCGATTTACCGTAGCTTGGCGCGCTCCAATTTCTCCCTGTTTGGCTCCAGCTTTTACCTGGTTAAGGCGGGTTTTGGCAACTTGAACTTGTTTTTGTGCTTCAATGAAACTAGCTTGCAAGCGATCGCGGTTGTCCATAATCGCAACTACCTGCCCAGCTTTGACGGGATCGCCTTCTTTCACCAATAGTTGATCTACTCGATTTCCTTCACCATTTGAAGAAGGCGCTGACAGTTTTATTACCTCTCCCTTTGGTTCTAACCGCCCTAATGCTGTGACTGTTTTTACCACGGGCTGAACTGCTACTGGTGTTTTTTGTTTATCATTAGCTGTAGCCTGGAACTTCATCACCGCATAAACACTGATTCCACCTATTGCTAGAGATGCAATTATTGCAAGTAGAACAGGCGATCGCACAAGATTCTGAAAAGACCCTAAACTCTCTGCATTCCTGTTTTCCCTCATACTATTCCCCCCTTACCACCAGTAGCAACTTGTACTAAACTGTCCAGTTCAATTTATGCTAAACTAAACGGACTAGTTTAGTCAATATGATGCAACTAAACTTGTCAATCAATTTGCAAAGTCATTACGCAGCGAAATGCTATTCCTGCTCCCTACCCCCCTTCAACAAAGGGTATATTTATTTTCGCCATTTTGTACTGGGGCATTTTGCTGCATCTATTAATATTGTTGATAAGAAAGGATGATTAATAAATGGTACGCATCAAAACTGACGAAGTAGATCGAGATAATTCCGTTGATAAAGTAGAGCAAATTCTGCAAGGAGCAATGCAAGAATTCCTTCAACATGGCTATGCTGGTACGAGCATGGATCGGGTAGCGGTAGCAGCTGGTGTTTCTAAAGCGACAGTCTACAGCCACTTTCAAGATAAAGAAGGACTTTTTAAAGTACTGTTAGAGCAACTTACAAGCAAAAAGAACAGCTCTATTTTTGGCACAGAACCGATTGAGGGAGAACCAGCTGCCATACTGCACCAGGTAGTAACCAAAGCATTAGATCAGATGCTTAACGACAAAGAACATAGTGCATTTATGCGAGTCTTAATCGGGGAATCTGGGCGTTTTCCTGAGTTAGCTCAAATTTGTATTCGGGTGATGATTAAACCAGTAGCGGAAACTCTCACTCACTACTTGGCGGCTCCAGAATTAAAGATACCTGACCCAGAGGCGACAGCGAGAATTCTCTTAGGAGCATTAGTGCATTTTCATATTACTCAAAATGTGATGCATGGACAGGATATTATACCAATGGAAAGCGATCGCCTGATTGATGCTTTGACACACCTAATCAATAAATGCGCCGATTGATTGGGTTATATCCCGGCGCGTGGCGCTTGTTTGGTCAGAAATTCAAATTCACCTTGAGTAACAGTTGACTGTTTTTTCCATAGAAGCTACAGTACTATGTTAGGCTTTTTTCGTTCCTTACAAGCTGCCACAAATACATCCTCTAGCGATCGCTAGATAACTAGGCAGGAATGACTTGAATAACTAGGGCACGTTTATCCAGCGACTGAATTTTACCTACTTTACTAAGATCGTTTGCAATTCGGTCTAGCATCTCTCCCGCTTTGTCACGATATTGATGTTCTCGGCCTCGTAAACGAATGGCAAATTTGACAGAATCGCCTTTACTCAACCATTGACCTGCTTGTTCGATGCGTAAATTGTAATCAGCCACACCCACGTTTAGACCGAATCGAACTTCTTTTACCGTAGGTCTAGCACTTTGGCTTTGACGTTTTTTCTTTTGATACTGAAGCTTGCCATAGTTGAGAATCTTGGCGATTGGAGCGTCTTTACCTTGGGAGACTACAACTAAGTCAAGCTCTAAGCTTTCGGCTAGCTGTAACGCCTCATTGGTGTCGATTAGACCACGATTGTTATTCTCATGGTCGATCAAGAAGACGCTAGGTGACTTGATTTGTGAATTAATCAGTTGCTTTTGGATTGCGATAACGAATTTCTCCCATTAGTTCAATACTTTGCTTTACAAGCAGGTAATGCCAATTTAACACAACACTGAATCAGAGCAACTTTAAACAACACAATAGACGGCAATCTGATAGAATGAGGGACTGCGGCACTCGCTCTCAGTCTTTGCGCTACTGCCCATACAGCTTTTCAATGATTTTTATCCGTCCGCCTAAGACTGACGCCATCATTGGCGACAGGCCGATGTTATTTTTGAAGTCTTATGTCTTTTTTCGATTTCGGCTTGTCCAATGAAATTATCCGTGCTGTTACCGAACAAGGGTACGCGGAACCCACACCAATCCAGATGCGCCGTTCTACTAAACGCGATCGCTAACATTCGTTAGCTGTTCAATAGATTGATTTTTCACGGATTCTGAAAAACATTCAATGTAATCTCTGTCACATACAGTTGTCGGAATGCAGTTAACAGTGTCATAAACAAAAGGTGAAGGTTAATCTGTAGGGTATAACTTACCTTAGAGTTGCTTGACCTCTAGCTTCGATGGATCTATCACACTCATGACTGAACTGACGCTACGCCTACAAGAGGGAGATACCGAAACCACGATCGCAGTTGACCAAGATGTATTTACAATTGGTCGTTTGCCGGAATGTAACTTGTACTTACCTTTTGGTGGAGTATCCCGCACCCATGCTCGCCTAGTAAAAACGGCTAACGGTGTGTGGACTATTGAGGATCTGGGCAGCAAAAACGGGACGCAAGTCAATAAATATCTGGTTAACTATCCCCAAGAGTTACATCACGGTGATATCGTTTGGCTGGGCAATGTTAGCCTGGTAGTGCTGCTCACAACCCCTGTTTCTCAACCTACGCCTGAGTATCCCGGAATTTCGGACATTAATGAGCAAAGAACAATCCTTCATAATGTTGAACAATTACAACAACAATGGATTGCAGCTGATAGCAAAGATGGCAACATCAATAATAAGGATAAAACTATTGCCCGTCTCAAAGATTTAGTTGACATAGCGAAAAATCTTTGTGCAGCCGCATCTATAGAAGAGATTTTTTCTCAGGTGCAGCAAGTAGTTTTTCGTTACCTTGATAGTATCGATCGCTTGGCATTATTAATTGATGTCAATAGTGGCGGTCATTTGGAATTAATGAATGCTGCCACTAGAAATGTTTCCCAACAGAAAAATCTTCCTTCTGATGGTAGTTGGATTAGTCGTAGTATCTGTCAAAAGGTATTTGATGAAAAGGTCGTCATTCAAACCGGTGATACTCATCAGGATGAACGGTTTGCTAGCGAACAGAGTATTTTGGTCAAAGGCATTCGTAGCGCGATGGCAGTGCCTTTATGGGATGAAAATAAAGTTGTGGGCGTACTGTATGCCGATGCCAATTTTTCTTCTTACCATTGGGCAAATGAAGGTGAAGAAGAATTGAGTTTTTTCTCAGCTTTAGCAAATCTTGTAGCTTCTAGCGTGCAGCGTTGGTTATTAGTAGAAAAACTCAAAACTGAAGAGATGATTCGTCACCGACTAGAACGCTATCATTCTCCAGCAGTTGTACAGCAGTTGATATCTGTAGGCGGATTACCAGGTGGTCGTTTAGCTCCCACCGAGAGCGAAATCAGCATTTTGTTTGCTGATTTAGTTGGCTTTACGGCAATTTCTGAAAGATTAACACCAACTGCGATCGCTCAACTATTAAATAATTTATTTGAAGAAATGCTAAAAGAAGTGTTTAGTTGCGGCGGCACTTTAGATAAATATATTGGCGATTGTATTATGGCATTTTTTGGCGCTCCAGAACCGCAAGCAGATCATGCCGATCGCGCTGTTACTGCTGCCAAGGGAATGCTCACTCGTCTCGAACATCTGAATGCCAATGGTTTTTGGCTCGAACCCCTGCAATTACGGATTGCGATTAATAGCGGTAAAGCAGTGGTGGGAGATGTCGGTAGTTCTCAAAGGGTAGATTATACGGCATTAGGCGCAACAATTAATCTTGCTGCTCGGATGGAAGCAGTTTGTCCTCCTAGCGAATGCGTGATTAGTGAAGCCACCCATAAAATGCTTTCTCAACCCTCAGACTTCCAAGAAATGGGAGATTATCGTTTCAAAGGTATTGAGCGATTAGTTAAGGTTTATCAGACAAAATTACAGCCAGTGCCAACAATCATTGCTCCAATCATGAATCTTTAGGGATTGGCATGGGCTTTAAGGTCTAGATTCTGTAATCCATTTAGTGACATACTCCTATAAAGATGAATGGAGAATGCTAGCAATTACGAATTACGAATTACGAATTACGAATTACCTGACTATGCCAGCGCGAAAAATTTGCTCTGCTGTCAAATCCAACTCTGGAAAAGTTGGCGACTCGATGCGGTCATCTCCTCGAAACTTACTAACGCGATACTCACCTTCTTCTAAACAGCAAACTAAAATAGTAGGTTGTTTGGGCTTGCCAATAAATTCTCTACCGCCCAATCCAGCATAATCTACAATCCAGTATTCAGAAATTCCTATTTCTTCTCTTCGAGACGCTACGCGAACATAATCAGCATATTTTTTCAGATAATCATCACGCCAGTTTGTACTTACCACCTCAATTGCTAAAGGAATTGATACTGCTTGAGTAACAGTTGATTCTTTTTTCCACCGAGGTTCATTAACTAAATTAGGGATATTTAGGAGTAATACATCTGGCGAGTAAGCTGATTCATTTTCAAGTGGTTTTACTAATACTGTTTTTGGTATACCATATGGCAGGCTAAGGCGACTATATTCTAAAGTGATTTTTGTAGCTAAAAATCCAACCACCTCTTCATGGTCGCCTGTTGGTGGTGGCATTTCTACTACTACCCCATCATATAGCTCGTAACGTTGTCCTGTGTTATCTGGATATTTAGCAACGAATTCATCGAATGTAACTACTTTGCGTAAGACTTGAGTCATGGCTTGATTCCTCAATTGTGCAAATTATAGCAACTTTACTTCTATTGAATTCACCAATATTAATACTTATTAGTTGGTATATTTTGTTTCAAAAATAATTGCAAAATTGTAATATTCAGCAACCAATTCTGGGTTATAAGACTAGAATTTGGGTGGTAGCTTCCAGAATTGATCTGTGTAACACTAGGAAGCCTACCGAAGCTATTTTTTAACGGGAGGTCAGGTAATGGCGATCGCCACCATTAATCCCGCCACTGGGGAGACGCTTAAAACCTTTGAGGCGCTCAATGATGCAGAAATTGCCGCTAAACTCGATTTAGCCGATCGGACTTTTGAACAGTATCGTCAGACTAGTTTCTCTCAACGATCGCAGTGGCTTTCAAAAGCTGCCGACATTTTAGAGCAAGACAAAGCAGAATTTGCTAAATTGATGACTCTAGAAATGGGTAAGCCATTTAAAGCGGCGATCGCAGAAGTCGAAAAATGCGCCGTCGTCTGTCGCTATTATGCCGAACACGCCCCTGATTTCTTGGCTGATGTCAGTGTAAAAACTGATGCCAGCCAGAGTTTTGTACGTTATCAACCAATGGGTGCAATTCTCGCGGTGATGCCGTGGAATTTCCCTTTCTGGCAAGTGTTCCGCTTTGCAGCACCAGCCCTGATGGCGGGGAATGTCGGCTTACTCAAACACGCTTCCAATGTGCCGCAGTGCGCCTTGGCAATTGAAGAGATTATCCGACGGGCAGGTTTTCCTGAAGGTGCGTTTCAAACTCTATTAATCGGTGCTGCCAAAGTTGCCGATTTAATGGGTGATGACCGCGTAAAAGCTGCCACCTTGACCGGAAGCGAACCAGCCGGCGCATCCCTCGCCGTCGCCGCCGGTAAACAAATTAAAAAAACAGTTTTGGAATTAGGAGGAAGTGACCCGTTTATTGTGTTAGAAAGTGCTGACTTAGAGACAGCAGTTGTCACAGCTACTACAGCACGAATGTTAAATAACGGGCAATCATGTATTGCAGCGAAACGTTTTATTGTCGCAGAAGCGATCGCAGACAAATTTGAAAAATTACTTTTAGAAAAATTTGAGGCGCTCAAAGTTGGCGATCCTATGCAACCAGATACCGATTTAGGCCCACTGGCAACTCCTGGTATTCTCCAGGATTTAGACCAACAAGTGCAACGTGCTATTAGCAGCGGTGGTAAAGTCATCACCGGTGGACATCCTTTTTCAGATCGTCCTGGAAACTTTTATCCGCCAACGATTATCATAGATATCCCCACCGACACACCAATTGCCAAAGAAGAATTCTTTGGCCCGGTAGCCTTGTTATTCCGGGTTCCAGATATTGATGCAGCCATTAAACTCGCTAATGACTCACCCTTTGGCTTAGGTGCAAGTGCTTGGACAACCAACGACCAAGAAAGCAATCGCTTAGTTGAAGAAATCGAAGCAGGTAGCGTGTTTATCAACAGTATGGTCAAATCCGATCCTCGGTTGCCCTTTGGTGGCATCAAGCGTTCTGGATATGGCAGAGAATTGAGTATCCAAGGTATACATGAGTTTGTCAATGTTAAAACCGTGTGGGTGAAGTGATTAGTCATTGGTCATTGGTCATTGGTCATCGGTCATTGGTCATTGGTCATTGGTCATTGGTCATTAGTCATTGGTCATAGGACTTACGCACAGGTAACGGAAAATCTAACCACAGAGGCACAGAGAACACGGAGGAATAAGAGTTTGAGAGGTATTTTGCGTAAGTCCTGAGTCAAAGAACAAAAGACAAAGAACAAATGACAAAGGACAAATGACAAATGACAAAGGACAAATGACAAATGACCAATGACAAAGAACAAAAGTCTTATTCGTTAATAGAGTTGTCGGAAAATAAAATGAATACAGCAGAATTATTGGTGCAGTGCCTAGAAAATGAAGGAGTGGAATACATTTTTGGACTTCCTGGTGAAGA
Source organism: Nostoc sp. DedSLP03 (assembly GCF_034530815.1). NCBI lineage: Bacteria > Bacillati > Cyanobacteriota > Cyanophyceae > Nostocales > Nostocaceae > Nostoc > Nostoc sp. DedSLP03. The sequence continues at coordinate 76,725 of NZ_JAVRCK010000029.1, read as the reverse complement.
AAATCTTCACGTTTTGGAAGCGCTAAAACATTCTTCAATTAAATTTATTACGACTCGTCACGAACAGGGTGCAGCATTCATGGCCGATGTCTATGGACGCTTAACCGGAAAAGCCGGAGTGTGTCTTTCTACTCTTGGCCCTGGGGCAACCAACTTGATGACTGGGGTAGCGGATGCTAATCTCGATGGTGCGCCTTTAGTGGCAATTACCGGTCAAGTGGGAACAGATAGAATGCACATTGAATCCCATCAATATTTAGATTTGGTGGCAATGTTTGCACCTGTTACCAAGTGGAATAAGCAGATTGTCCGACCGAGTATTACACCAGAAGTAGTGCGGAAAGCATTTAAGCGATCGCAATCTGAAAAACCTGGTGCAGTTCACATTGATTTGCCAGAAAATATTGCTGCCATGCCCGTCGAAGGCAAACCTTTGCGTAAGGATAATAGCGAAAAAACTTATGCATCTTTTGCTAGCATTCGGGCAGCAGCTGCCGCAATTTGCCAAGCAGTTAACCCATTAATCTTAGTCGGAAATGGAGCAATTCGCGCTCATGCAAGTGATGCGGTAACGCAATTTGCCACCTTGCTGAATATACCTGTTGCCAATACTTTCATGGGTAAAGGCGTGATTCCCTACACACATCAACTAGCTTTGTGGTCAGTGGGATTACAGCAAAGAGACTTCATTACCTGTGCCTTTGATAACACAGATTTAGTAATTGCGATCGGCTATGATTTGATTGAGTTTTCCCCGAAAAAATGGAATCGTAATGGTGAAATTCCGATTGTGCATATTGGGGTAAATCCGGCGGAAATTGATAGTAGTTATATTCCCAACGCCGAAGTTGTGGGAGATATTTCAGATTCCCTCTATGAAATCTTAAAATTAGCAGACCGCCAAGGCAAACCCGATCCCTTGGCTATTAGCTTAAGATCGGAGATTCGGGCTGATTACGAACAGTACGCCCATGATGACGGATTTCCAATCAAGCCGCAAAAGTTAATTTATGATTTACGCCAAGTGATGGGCCCAGATGATATCGTCATCTCTGATGTTGGCGCACATAAAATGTGGATGGCTCGTCATTATCATTGCCATAGTCCCAATACTTGCATAATTTCCAATGGCTTCGCAGCTATGGGTATTGCAATTCCTGGCGCATTAGCAGCAAAACTGGTTCATCCTAAGCGCAAAGTCGTTGCTGTCACAGGCGATGGCGGCTTTATGATGAATTCTCAAGAATTAGAAACAGCCTTGCGTGTCGGTACGCCTTTTGTCACGATAATTTTCAATGATGGTGGCTATGGGTTAATTGAGTGGAAGCAAGAAAATCAATTTGGCAAAGGAAACTCATCCTTTGTGCATTTTAGTAATCCTGATTTTGTCAAATTAGCCGAAAGCATGGGTTTAAAAGGCTACCGAGTTGAATCGGCTTTAGATTTGATTCCTACTTTGAAAGAAGCCCTCGCTCAAGATGTACCCGCCGTGATCGATTGTCCTGTAGATTATCGGGAGAATCACCGCTTCAGTCAAAAAGCCGGCGAGTTGACTTGTGCGTTGTAAAAAGCAGAGATGCAATTAATCGCCTCTGTACAAGAGTTAGGAGTTATTTATTCCTAACTTTTTTAGTGTTTTGGTAGGGTGCGTTACACCAAGTGCGAACGCACCACTTTATCCTTTACGGGGAACAGTTATTCACTATGAAGATCCCAGCCTACTGTACTTAATAAAGGATTGGGAAGTCTTGCAACGATCTAAATTGTTATTGCGATCGGATCGCACCTCAGTGAAGCCAAGCAATCCACTTTTCTAAAGTAATATGTCATTGCGATCGCGCAGCGTTTCGTAGAGAGGAGGAACGACGAAGCAATTCCAGCCGCAAGCGAATTGATGGCGATCGCATTCAATAGTAAGTTTATACTTGATAACCCGCAACTTGGGTTAATAGATACCCTTAACCATCCTCAAAAATTCTAAATTTCAGCACCTGATTTTGCTTCAGTACCCATTGGCCCAACATAATCACGGAAAAGAGTAATCTGCTGCTCAAATTCTAATCCTTGAATTTTGCCAAACAAAGCTTTAGCTTCGGAAGGAAGTTGATAATCATCAGGTACAGGAATGATAGTGCCATTATCCATCCCTTGAGATAATCGATACCAAAACAGGAGTTTTGTGGTATCACCCAAAGAGCCATACTCACGAGAAATTTGGGTATCCGCTTTATTAATCAAATCACGCTGAACTTGTAATTGTTGTTCGTGAGATAATTCCTTAACTTGATTAAATAAACCTTCGGCTATTTCTGGAGAAACAGTACTGGCTCCAGGAGCAGCTGGAGTAATTGAACTTCCCATTTCTTTATAGATAAACCAAAACAAAGCAAGTTGTTGATCTACATTTAAGTTTTGCCAAGCTTGAACGTGTTCGCGAATAGTTGGATCGTTGGTTTGTGTGTATGTCATGATTAATTTCAATTGCAATTACTTATTTATTCTTAAGCAATGTTACCAAATGTATATTTGGAGTTTTACCCTACTGAAGACATATGTCTTAAAATCATAAAGAAGATCGTTCAAAGCCACAATAATGCTTGACAAGTGCCAAATGAAATAGTTGGCAATTAAAAGTCTGCTGCCAAATTGAATAATTGTTAAAAGCTATTTCCCTGGATAGATGTTATTTTTATTGTACTTGTCCAAATCCAGTGATAGCGAGTTTGCGAACATTATTAGTAATTACTGAAAAGGGGAAAAGGTTAAAGGTTAAAGGGAAAGGAAAAATTCCATTCCTTTACCCCTTCCCCTTTGCCCATTCCCCTCTTCTTCATAAATGAAGAATCGTTAATCTCTTTTTTTGCGGATTGCGTTGGCTAGCAAATACCGCAGGCATAGCTCTTCATAATTCAGTTTTTCATTATTTTCTTAACTGTCTTCTTAACTGTCTTAACTGTCATTGCATTTTTTTGAAGATAGCTGGAAAATACAAACGTAATATTCAGAAGCACAGAAAGAACCCATCTTTAAAAACAGTTATTTGCCAATAATGCAATTATATCAATCAATTCTATTCTTTGGGAGAAGAAAAATTTGTGAATTCATTCAACGAAAGACAAAGTTACATACTAACACAAGGTCAAGGCATTTATCTGTCTGGCAATCCCGTTAAAACTGAAAGTTTTTCTATTCAAAAGACCCTACGCAATGGTGGAAAAATCCGTTTCAAAATTCGTTATTCTGCTGAACTACAGGGTTTCTGTCTGCTAGAAATTTTTCTAATGAGAACACAAAATGGAACACTAACTGCTAGCATGACTATCCCCAATAGTGGTTCGACAGCTAGTTTTCAAGAACAAGAGCAAGAATTTGGTATTTGGGAGCCAGAAGATTATTACTTCTTTTTCAAAATGTCTTCCAATAATGGAAAATTTTATATCGAGAATTATCAGCTTTATTGGTCAAACAATTAATTATTTTTCGTTGGAAACCTTGTTTCTAATCTCTAGAGAATCGCAAGATAGGGGATTAAAGGAAGCCAGCCATTACGTGAACCTCAGAAAAAGAGTTTGTGACAGTTTGTTCTCAAGCACGTTTTTGCAATGATTCATATTCAAATTCAGCAACACCTAGTTGTTTTCTAAAGTAAGCACGGTAGAGTTCACAACGCGGTAAGATGCGATCGCTTTCATAAGCGATCAAACCCAAGCTTTCGAGCTTATGAGCGTCAATGGGATTGAGAGAAATACTTTGCTTTGCCGCTACAACGTCAACATACGCCTTTACTAAACTAGGATTTTCTTGTAAGATTGCCCAGTGTCGCCATAGATGATAGCGATAGATACCGCCGTTAGCGATCGCATCTTCTATGAGTTCTTCTAAGGTCATTCCTTGACAGCATAGATAATATAAAGCAATCCGAATCAGTGCTGGATGTCCCCCTACAAGAGACATCAGTTGCTTAACTTCGTTATCAGAAGTCCAATCTAAACCATGTCGTAGAGCTAAGTATTTTACTTGGTGGGTAGTAAATTCTGGCAGACGGATCGGTAGTCCAATATTAAATGGAGAACGGTTGATATCCAGCGAGACATATACTTCTGTGGAGTAAACTACCACTAGTCTGAGTTTCTGCAAATTGCCATCTTGTCGTGCTTCTTCATACCAAGAGCGCAACAAACCAAAGAACTCTGGAGCAATTTCTGGATATTCAAAAAAGCGATCGACCTCATTTAAAACTAAAACTACTGGATTTTTGCACTGCTTAAGCAAATAAGATTGCAAATATAAACTGCAACTTAACTTACAACCTATTTCCTTATCCCAGTTTTCATCTAGCTTTGGCTCAATGCCTAATTCTGTTGCAATTTGCCAACAAAAAGAACGCAAAAGTTTATTTAAGTCTGTCAGACAGCTTGAATCGATTTGGTTGCAATTCACATTCACCGAGCGATAACTTTGCATCTTGGCAAAGGCTAACAGCCGCAGCACAAGAGAACTTTTTCCCATTTCTCTTGGTGCTCGAATCCGGATCACACAGCCTGGTTGAATTACTTCTCGATAAACAAGTTCCTCGATGGGGGGACGATCGACATAGAAGGGGGAATCTACAGGTACTGGACCATCTGGGTATGACCAAAGATTTTCGAGCTGGTTGTGGTGTTGAGTCGCAAAAGAATCTAAGGATAAAGACGAAAATAATTTTCTTTCTCCTGTATCTAAACTCATTGAGAGAGTTTGAGAACCTTCACTACGATCTGGCTCACTCAGGATTGCATAGTCTTCGCTGCATAATTCTAGGTTAAAGGCGCTAAAGCACAATTTCAAGGTTTTTTGATCCACGCCTGTATTCAATGACCATAATCGGTTTAGAGTTTTGGTAGATACCTTCATGCGATCGCCTAAATCTTCTAGAGTGAAGCGATGTCCATTGTTTTCTACCTTTTCTATAGCCAGAATTGCCCTTTGTAAACGCTTCAGCCCAGCGATCGTTAAGATAAGTCCCCGCTTTCGTGTACTCTTAGATTGCTTCATATCATCAATTATCTATCTACTTTTTTCTGACCGTCTTAGCTATCTCTTCATTGTTTCATGTTTTTAAGTAGTTATTGAACAGTTACTTACCCGTTCTTAAAGTGTTTTTCAGCTAGTAAAAAAATATACATTTATATTTGAAAATAGTTAGATGGGTAGGTATAAATAAACGTCACTACATCAATTGCCATTTTTGCTATTTCTATGGAAAGGTGCAGACATTTCTGTATCAAGCATCCTTTACCATTTGCAAATAAAAAATCACAAGCCTTAATAGTTCACTTTATTTATACTGTCTTATTAAGTGTTATAAAAATTACACCTTAGAAGTAGGAGAGGAATGGAAGTGAGGTATTTTGAATGCAACACGCAGTAGGGGCGCATAGCTAACTATGCGCCCCTACTAAAGACTTATATTTTAGGCAACTGAGAAACGCTATAATCTTTCATCAAGAAGAGTAAGCGCGTTACCCAAGAAGTATTTGAAGACTTTGTTGATTTATTACCAACGTCTCTATGCGTAACTAATTTATTGGCGAAAAGTTATTACTACTTGCTGCCAATAGGATATTCTGACGCATTTAGCGTGCAACTTTGTTTGTGATATTTCTGCCCGCCTTTGCCGCACTATCCCCTACATCACTAGCAGTTTCTTGAGCGCCCTCTACATACCCAGATCCAAATTCTTTAAAGGCTTCTCCTGACTGTTGACCAATCTTCTGAAGTCGTTCGCCAGGAGAAGCTTCTGTTTCACGAGCGTCTTTAAACCACTGTCCTACTGTTTTCGGTCTTTGAGCATCATTCTGCTCTACTTGTTCACGAACTCTCTCTTTTAAGCCTTTGTCATTTTGCCCATCACTAACATTCGTTGTCAGCATTAGAAAACCAACTAGGACAACAGCTAAAAAACCTTTGATCTGAAGTCCTTTAAGCAAGGAATTGATGTGACTAATCGTCCTAGAAACCAAATTTATCATGCCAATTAACTTATTTTTTGGAGTACTAGTAAAGACTAACTATAAAAAGGCAATCATCCGTCTAGCAAAAGGCATATCTTAGTTATAAAAAAGAAAGGCTTATTCAACCCTGGGGAAGAGAGAACTTATTTACGCTCTTTTGTGGATCTGAAAAAATACAATATTTGTAGATTGGGTTAAACAGAGTGAAACCCCCAACAAAAGCAAGGATTCTTGGTGTTAGGTTACTCTGCGGGAAGCCTCTTTGTGTCTACGTTCGTCAACTAAAGCTACACCTGTATTGATAAAAACTAGTCACAACAAGGGTTTCTTATTTTTATCTGTCAAGATTTCTAGTCTGTTATTTGGCATATTCACCTAACTCTGTCCTTAACAGTTATTCGATATTAGATAACTTTGTATAAAAGTCTACCACTGGCTCTTTCTCAACTGTTGTTAGCCCATTACGGAGAAGTATTATGCTCAAAAAACTACAACAACTCAAAGCAATTCTGGCTTATAAAAACTCAGAAATTTGGGTGATATTGCTATTCTTAAATCCGAGTTTTTTGGTACTAAAGTTTCTTCAACAGTTGCTTCCAAACTACAACCAATAGTAGGATATTATCCCGCAATTGATTTGAACCAATTAAACCAATATCCTCAAGGCACTTTTGGACGAGAATATGCCAATTATATGCAAGCAAATCAACTAAAACCATTAAATATTAGTCCTGAACTAGAAGACATTGCCAAACGTAATCTATTTGCTCTGCGATATTTAGTTACCCATGATATTTTTCATGTCTTGCTTGATTTTGACACCACTTATGCAGGAGAAATTGGTGTACTTGCTTTTGCTGCTACACAAAACTACAGTAAATCACTTCAAATCAGTCTGTGCTTGGCTAGATTGCTCTATCCAATTTTAGCTCCCCAACAAATCAAAGCGATTTTCGCCAACCTGGAGAAAGGGCGAGAACTAGGCAAGAAAGCTGATTTTCTGTTGGGCTACCGCTTTGAAGACTATTGGGAAGAACCAATTGACCATCTGAGAAAAAAGTTGAGATTACCATAAATTTCCACAATTCATCCGAAAAAAGGATTTACTTGCTTAATAACAGCTTTTTTAAAAGCCCTGCTCTTTTTTTATAAAAAATGCTTGATATTGCTTAGGCTGCCAAATGTAGCGCTAAATACATTTTTAATGCTAAATTTGGTTTTTAATACAGATATAAGCAAAAAAAACATATATCTTTGGCGGTAAAAATTATCTGCCTTAAGACATAAATACTTAATAGGTAATTCCTAAAGAGCTATTAATAACAATTAATATTCACAGACTTTTAGGTTAGAGACATTGTTTATCTGACTAAGTGGATTTATATGGTAGTCCTTAGATATTTGAAGGGCTTGCAGATGACAAACTAATCCACATTTTTCCTTAACACGATAACTGCTTCAGGTGGAAAGCCAAAGGATGAAATACTGGATAACGAAATTAATAATCTGTATAGTATTACTGTCTAACTTGTTTCTATCAAATGATTATGCAGGAGCAAACCAACTTTCAAATACTTCTAATATTGATGTACAGCAATTAAATACACTGCCAGTAGTTGAAAACGTAGCAAGTGCTGACAAGAATCTTGCTGAGATTAAAAAGGAGGATTTTTGCCGATTTAATGGGATTGTTAATCGGGTAGATAAACTAGAGGGACTTTTCACACTTTATTGCAGCGAGGATTCGGGAAAAGTTTTCTTAGAACTGAAGCCAGAGCAGCTAAATAAAGATTATCTAGCTATAGTGACATTGGAATCAGGGGTTGGGGAAAGCGGGATTTATAGTGGATTACCTCTTGCTGATTTTATATTTTATTTCCAAAAAGTAAATAATAGATTGCATTTTGTTGTGCGGAATTTAAAATTCCGTACAGATAGTATACCAGAACAGCGATCGCTTGCTCGCTCATTTAGCGATTCAGTCCTTTATTCACTCGAAATAGCTACTATCGATCCAAAAAGTAAAAATATTCTGCTCGACCTGAATGGACTGCTAATGCAGGATTTACCTGGATTAACTCCTATATTAAAATATTCTTTACAAGCTGATTACCGCTTAGATGTACGCAAATCATATTTTGGCGATGTTAACAGCTTCCCTGAAAACGTAGAGATTGATTCGATTTACGGTTTTTCATCACTAGAAGGCTCAAATTTAATCGCTGTACCCGATAGCAGGGCACTCACTCTAAAGGTACACTACAGTTTTTCTCAGTTGAGAGAAAACAATGGTTATATTCCCAGACTTGCTGATGACAGAGTTGGATATTTTACTACTGCTTTCCAAGATTTCTCTAATAATAATGCTCGCGAATCATTTGTACGTTATATTAATCGCTGGCATCTAGAACCATCCAATCCTGATGCTCCCTTATCTCCACCCAAAAAACCAATTGTGTATTGGATTGAAAATGCCGTACCACTAGAATACCGCGATGCGATTCGTGAAGGTGTTTTGATGTGGAACAAAGCATTTGAAAAAGCTGGATTTCAAAATGCCATTGAAGTGCAGCAAATGCCAGATGATGCTGATTGGAAACCAGCAGATGTACATTACAACACCATTCGCTGGTTCAATTCTTTAGATGCAGGTTTTGCCAAAGGGCCGATGCGCGTCAACCCATTCACCGGGGAAATATTGGATGCAGATATCATTGTGGATGCCAATATGGTGCGTTTAGTTCAGCAAGAATATCACGCACTGATGGAAGCAAATTCATGTCAAGAAAATACCAAAGGACGTGAAGACGTGGGGAAATTCCTGGATAGATTTGCGTCATCTTCCTCTGCTCACTTTTTCTCCTCAGAGTCTTGCTATGGTATGGAATCTTCAAATCAAGCAGTTATGGGGGCGCTGGCGTTGTCAATGTTGCCAAACACTACATCTAGTAGTGAAACGATGAAGGAGTATGTGCATCAATATTTGCGTTCTCTCATCGCTCACGAAGTCGGGCACACTCTGGGTTTGCGCCACAACTTTTACGGCAGCACCATGTTAGCGCCAGAAGAATTAAATAATACTGAAATCACTCGCACCAAAGGTTTAGTGGGTTCGGTGATGGACTATGTACCTGTGAACATAGCACCACAGGGAGTACAGCAAGGTGACTATTTCCCAAGAGTTATTGGGCCTTATGACGAATGGGCAATTGAGTATGGTTATAAAAGATTTCCATCAACAGCCCTTGAGGTAACGATTCCAGAATCAGAAAAAAGTTTTTTAGACCAGATAGCCCTAGCGTCGCCTCAACCAGAATTATCTTATGCAAGCGATGAAGATATCTGGGACATCAATCCTTTAGCAAATGTCTGGGATATGAGTAGTGATGTGCTACTGTATTCGCAGTGGCAAATGGATAATGCTCGTTTTATATGGCAGCGTCTCGATCGGGGTTATCTCTCGAAAACAGAAAGCTATAGTAATCTACGCCTTAAGTTTAATAAAGTACTTAAATATTATTTTCGGAATGCCACTTTGCTTTCTAAATACATTGGTGGACAATCGTTTCGGCGTCTCCATACCAGTAATGATGCTTGGGCATTTGTACCAGTTTCACTTTTAAAACAACGCCAAGCATTGACAAAGTTGCAAGAATATGTATTTGCAGATGATGCTTTCAGCTTTTCACCACAATTGCTCAATCAACTAGCACCATCGCGTTGGGAACACTGGGGTAGTTCTGCATCTAATAACCGCCTTGATTATCCAATTCACGATCGCATTTTGAGTTTTCAAAGTATGATATTGCGATCGCTATTAGACAGCGATCGCCTGAATCGGTTACAAGATATAGAATTAAAAACTCTGCCTGGAGAAGCGCTTTCCATACCAGAATTGTTCGACACCCTGCAAACAGGCATCTGGACAGAAATTTTCGCCCCCGGAGAGCCAAAGCCAATTTCTAGCATCCGGCGTTCATTGCAACGGGAGCATCTGAATATTTTGTTACAGATGATGTTGGGTACTACTAATACACCTGAAGATGGTCGGACATTGGCTTGGTATAAATTGCGCCAACTCCAAAAAGCTATTGATGTCAAACTCAAACAACTTGGCGAAAGTCTTGATGTTTACACCTTAGCTCACTTAGAAGCTTCTGGCGATCGCATTACTAAAGCATTAAACGCACAATTACTTTCTAGGTAGACATAATAAATTGGGCATTGGGCATTGGACATGGAGAAGAGACAAAGGAGACAAGGAACAAGCGAGAGACAAAGAAGAGAGTTTCAATAATTCCTCCTTGTCCCCCTTGTCTCCCTTGCCCTCTGCTCCCCTGCTTATTCTCTTGTTTCCATGTCCCATGTCCAATGCCCCACTTCCCCGAGATAGCGCGTTCTTTATGAAAACATTGATTGGCAGATTTTTTCAAAAATTATAACCAATTGCCCAGAAGAACATAAGGGGCCCAAAAATATGGACGATTTTCTTTAGCTAAAATCGCAAGTTGGGCGCGTTGCAGAGCTTGGGCTTTAGTTACTCCAGCATCTAATTGTCGGTATAATTCACCCATAAAGTCGCTAGTAGATTTATCATCTACCGTCCACAAAGTTGCTAGGGTACTGCGTGCGCCCGCCCGCACCGCAACTCCAGCTAACCCCAAAGCGGCTCGTTTGTCTCCTGTGGCAGTTTTACAGGCACTAAGGACAAGTAATTCAATTGTTCCTCGTTGGCTTTCACTCCTAGCTTTGAGTAAATTATCTAGCTCTCTAACCTTCAGTAAGCTATCCCAAGTAAGAATATAGGTTTGTTCAATGTCTGAACTAAATTGCCCATGAGTAGCTAGATGCACTACTGAAAAGGAAGTAGATTGAATTTGCTTTTGCAGATTAGCTTTAGTGAACTGTTGATTTAAGAGTTCTTTAGTTGATTTCACTTCAGATTGGACTAGTTTTAATTCCTGTGTAACATTTGAGAGTTTGGGAAAAGATTTACCTTCAATCAAGCGTTCTTGCTCAACCCCAGCAATTAAAGCGTTTAGCCGCCGCACGTTATGTAAAGGCTTAGGATCGAGGAGTTGTAGTCCGGGCATTAAAGAAACAGCATACTTTTCTATCAGATATTTCTGCTGTTGGCGATCGTAAAGAATCGCCATTGGAATGTTTCGCAAAGAACCATCCAGTACAAACACTAGGGATGTGATATCTGCATTTGCTAAATCTGATTCAATAGGTTTAATTAACCAATCATATAACTGTTGTGAATGCTGCTTAACATCAGGCTCCCGGCTAGCAATGGGTAAATCTTTCTGTAGTTGTTCTACAACGTTTTCTAAGACATTCTTAGGAACTTTAGTTGTTTGACGGGAGATTGCATCTTGCCCTGGCAACCTAGTAATAATTTCCAGTCGATTATCTAAAATAATTGGATAGATAACAACCGTAAATTTTTGCTTTTCAACTAATTGATCGAGGTTAACTCTTGGCAACAAACAGGGCGAACGAAAGAAATTATCTAGTTCTGCTAACTGGAGAGATTCAATTACCTGACGGGCTTGAAGGAGATTATCTGGCTTTTGAAGAGTATTTTCCTGAAGTTGCAGCAGTAAATCAACGTACTGTCGATATACGGGTTCTACGCTTTCGCGGAAAGAAAATTGTACGTCAGGATTAATCGCAACTAAATCATTACGAAGGGATTTGAGGGCATTATAAGCTCGATTATAAGCAGCTGTTGCTGCTGAGATATCGGATTGCTTTTGCAGTATCCGTCCTATCTGCCAATGCCATTGATAGGCAATGTCTTGAGCATCAATAGATTCGGCTTTCACCAAGGCTTGTTGTGTAAGGCTTTTAGCATCGGCTAGCTGTCCGCTTTGTTCGTACAAACCACCAAGAGTACCAAGAGCATAAGACTCGGTTCGTTCATCTTTTAAACTCTTAGCTATTTGGACAGCTTGCGCTAACATCTTTGCAACATCTTTTGGCCCAACTGAGTTCTGTGTCATTTTGCTCAGACTTTGGGCAAAGTTAATTCGGTAATTAACAGCCGTCCGACTTGGAGGTAAACTGTCTATCTGAGACTGAATTTGAGATAATAATGCTTTTGCTGTGCTAAATTCCTTTTGCTCTATCAGTAGTCTTAATAAATTTAGTTGAGCCAAAAGACGTACAGTAGGTTTAATTGATGGAATCTGCGCTGCCTGTTGATAGTATTGAATTGCTGTTTGCGTATAATCTTTGGCGCTGCTTGAGTTACCCAAACTAAGTTGAGCGTACATTTGAGCGCGGGCTGTATTACCTAAACTTAGTAAAGCATTACTTTGAGCGATCGCATCTTTCACTCGTCTAGCCACAGAATAACTTTCTTTAAGAATTTTGTGCGAATCGTCTAAATAACCCAAACTTCGCCGGACATTCCCTAAGTTATACAATCCTGTCGCTTTTATAGGAGAGTCTAGTTGGTTTTTAAGAATTTCTCGGACTGAGGTTAAGGTTTTATCTGCTTGGAGATAATTTCCCAAAGCTTGCATTGCTTGGGCTTGATTAATGCGATCGCGAACCAGTGCAGATGTATCATCTAAGCGTTGATAAATTTCAGTTGCTGATTGCCAAGTACTTAGGGCTACTTCAGTTTGTCCCTGTGCTAATTCCAGTCCACCTCGAACATCTAAAGCTTGGGCTAAGATTTGTGAAGAATTTGCATCTATGAGATTTTGTAATAGTTTAATACTTTGTGTAATAGCTTCAGTTGCCTCTTGCCATTGTCCTAATTCCTGATAGGCTAAACAAAGATTGCTTAAAGCTATAGCTTCATTCAATACATCATTAGTAGCTTTAAATTCAGCTACTGCTTTTTTGAGAAGTTGTACCCCTTCTACAAACTGTCCTGCTTCATAAAGTGCTTGACTTTGCTGTACTAAGCTAGAAGTCTGGGTTGGGTTGACAGCAGGTGTAGTTGCTAAAACAGAATTAAATCCAACTTTAGATTTTGCAAATGCTGCTGTTAAATAATTAGATGAATCAAAAAAATATGGTAAAAAGGCACATAGTAATACAGTCAATAATGCTATAAAAAAATGCTGAAAAAATTTCATATAATTTTAAAACTTACTTTCTTAGAGGTTGTTTGAAAAGTGGTTGATTTGTTGGTGTTTTGGGTGACGGTGGTTGGACATCCTGCGGTGGCGGAAGTTGCAAAAGCGAGGGAGAATTGTTTTGGGATGGTTGTACGCGATTGAGTGTCTGTGCCCTGCTGGGTGTAGTTATCAGGCTGTTGAACAATATCAGCAAGCAGGACACTATCAAACCATGAGTAACTTTAGCTACCATGACACTGAATAGGGTTGTGTCTGAAAGTGTAGGGTGCGGCAGATGAATTAGCACTCAAGACTATTTGTCCTTTAGCGTTTAGCGTCGCACCTGTGGCTTCAACAATGCGTTTGGGAGTGGAGGTAGTTGTACTGCTAACAGGTGGTATGGAACGGTTTTTGTTAGTGGGTTTAACAGACACCCAATCGATTTGAGGCGCATCAGGAGTGAGAATGTCTTTGGGATTAGGTGGTAAACCGCCGCGTCCAGCGATCGCAAATCTGTTTTGAGCATAATCTGGACTGTAGCAGTCTTGAGCCACTTTAGTGTCAACTGGTATTGTTGGCAATTCTAAGCCACTGTTAGGGTCAGTATCTAGGGTGTTGAGTTCTACAGTGCCTTGTGTACCAAATTCTGAACTAGCAGTGATATCACTCAACACAGTTGGACTTTTACGGAACTCGATACCATAAATACCATTGGCTTGAATATCCACTCTCCCACCACTGCCTGTGAAAGCATTGGCAGTGATGTCACTATTTTCACTTGGAACAGCGAGGATGAAGCCATTAGGGGCATTGATGGTGATATTACCGCCGTTTCCACCAGCCTCTTGAGTGCCTGCGGTGGTTGATATCTGACTGCCACGGCGCATTAGCAAAAAGTCCTGCGGGTGCAACTCAATATTACCACCCTCGCCTAATGTGGTTGTAGCTGAAATCACTCCTTGGTTGTCTAAGTTAATAGAGCGAGCCTGTACCCGAATGTTACCTGCATTAGCAGTTTCCTGACCTCGTACGCGAGCAAGCAGACCACTGGCAGAACCATCATTATCAACTTTATCAACTATAGTCGGATTGGATTGCTGGTAAAACCGATTAGAGTAAGTCGGATCGCTCCCAAAAATTTTTACGCTGTTAGTGGCTGTTACCTTGATGTCACCTGCACGTCCGGTGCCGAAGGTACTGGTGATGACTTGTCCGCCATTAGTAGCCTCAAGGGTGTTAACCTCAACAGTGATATTACCGCCTGGAGAGGCATTTCTAGTTCGCGCACTCAAAACTCCTCCGTCTGATACGCCCAATTTCCCAGTAGTCACATTAATATTGCCACCCTGACCAGCGCCTTGTTTCTCAGTAGAAGTCACCAAGCCGCTAGAGTATCTCCCTTTTGGATCTGTATTAACCCCAGAAATGTTGACAGAGCTAAAAGCATTGACGGGATAGATATTAATATCGCCTGCATTCCCTTCTCCCTCGGTTAAGGACGATATTTGACTACCGTTGGTTAAGGTGAGTTCCCCAGTCGTGATATCAATCTTGCCACCATCTCCTAACCCAGAAGTATTGCTTTTGACTAAGCTATTATCGACAGAGACGGTATTTTGAGCATTAATAGTCACGTCTCCAGCACGTCCTTCTGTAAAGGTGCTGGTAGTTAGTTTAGAGTCATTGGTTAAATATAATGACCCAGTTTGAATATTGATGTCACCAGAATTGCCAACGCCAGTTCCTTCTTTAGGTAGATTCGTACCAATGAAACTATTTGCAATAGATACAGACTTATTAGCTTGCACAAATATACCTTTAGTCTCCCCCTCACCGTAGACCCTGTTGCTGAGTGTAGCGGCGTCGGTTAAGGAGAGCGACCCTGCCTTAATCAGGATACTGCCAGAATTACCTACGGCTTCATCTTCCACATCATTGTAGATATAGCTTTTGCCGGAAATTTTTATTTCTTCCGTAGCATCAAGCGTAATATCTCCTGCTGGAGTGCCATCTGACTCAAAATTACTTTCTATCCCAGCCTCAAGACTACTTTCTTCCAAAACATCTAAATTTTGTGCGTTGATTGCAATACTACCTCTTCCTTTGTTAGTTACACTAACATAAGAATTATTCGTAAGTAATACATCTGCTCGTTGCACTTGTGCAGGGTAATTTAAACGTAGAGTATTAGCCTCAAGATTTAGTCCTACTGTTCCCGATCCTGCCACTCCTCCCAACTCAATTCGACCATCCGGTGCTATCAACTGTGCGTTATCTAAGGTGACATTGCCTCCCACTAACAACAAATTCTGACCGTTATCAACCAACAGTGATGCTCGATTTACTTGAATAGAATTAATCGGCTGATTGGCAATTTGATTGAAGAGAAAAGCAGAAGGATTCACTGTCAGTAATTTAGGATTATTAGGAGTAGAAGCACTGAAAAAGCCTTGATTTTTAAAATCGATGGCATTGGCTGTTGTCGCTACAAACGAACCACGCATGTCCAGTGTGGCATTCGGGCCAAAAACAATCCCTTTAGGGTTAATTAGAAATAGGTTGGGATTAGAATAACCAGAGGTGCTGAGAGTTCCCATAATCTCGGAGCGACTACCACCCGTCACCCGAATTAAAATATTTTCGATAGCCGCGTTAGGACTAACGAAATCAACTCTTTGTTCTTTGCCAATATTGAATTGCTGAAAGCTGTGGAACAAGTTGCGACCTGCCTCGGTTCCTCCAGTGATGCTAATATTGTCTTTGGAGGAGTTAACCACGGAATTGGTAGGCAAGGTTGTATCTGGAACTGGGACGTTTTGTGCTTGGGTAGGGCTGAACTCGGCTAGACATAAAAGAAAAATCCCGCCTGTAAGCCAGAATGTGTGAGTGTGCTGTTTCATTGGTAACTGAGAATAATTAAGAATCAGCCTAGTGTCGCAAGACGGAAGTCAAAAGTCAAAAGATTTTAATTTTGGGCTTTCTGGCTGTTTTGAATGGTATGTTTATTTCCGCCGACCTGTACTAGTGCCTACCGTTTGCTTAGATCAAGCCCACTACTAACAAGCAAATGGCTGATTGGATGTACTTTTTTTACACAATTGCCTCAACTTTGCCTAAACCTTGGATAAGCTAGTAGGCATTTTAATTGTTGACATTCCCTGCCACTGTGATGCTGTTTTCTAGTACTGCTCTATTTATAAATCCGCTATATGGCAGAGCTATTATTAGGACGGGATCAACACTACACAATGTAGCGGCAATTCATAAATTGCCGCTACGTGACGACTAGGTTTCGGCTTTTGTTCGCGTAATAACTCAACGTGAGTTCGACGAATTTTAAAAACCCCGCTTCCATTCCTCTCCCCTGCAAGGAGAGAGGCTTAAAAACCTTAATTTTTCGTTGACCTTTAAAAATATTTAAGCCTCTCTCCGTGTCCAAGAGGGGTTGGGGAGAGGTCATCGAACTCACGTTAACTCAATGCGATATGTCAGCTCGTAATTAGCTGGACGAATCTTGGTGAATGCGATCGAATCGTATCCGGATTGAGATAATTGAGATAAGCTTCTAGAGCCAAGACTCGTCTTACTCGTATTCTCAGGAGATAGTTCTACGAGAACTTCTACTTCTACACGAACTGAGTCTTCAAACTGCTCGGAAGGCACAGAGAGGTTTTTCTTGTCTCCAGCGCACATAGTAAAATTCCAATCTTGTTTGAGATTGTCAGCTTGGACTATCAGCGATATTTTGTCGCAAACACCTCCACTAGCTAGAGTGCTTTTGCACTCAAGAAATTTTAAAATTAATACTTTATCCCCTGGTATTTTAATATTACCATCGTCTAGGCAATCGTTGTTTAGCTCGGACATACAAACCTCTAAGAAGTAGTATTAAATATTTACCTTTGCCAATTGCTTAGTAAGCTCGACTTTATCCATTTTTGCATCTTGCGATCGCTAAATCTGAAACCTTTGTAGGACTCTCATTTTACTTTTTCGATTTTACCGAGAATAAGTGACATGGAAAAAGTGTTTGCCAAAAAGCTAGATCAATAAACTAGGTTTAGCGATGTCAAAATCTCTCTATATATAATTTTAAATCCCTGACATAGCACCTCAATCAATCTGTAACTGCATCGTGTGAATAGTCTTATTTTTCCAAGTTGTAATTCTGTACAATTGGCTCTTTAGCAATGTCTTGCAAGCCAACTGCATTTAATAAGTCAACCCAATATTGATTAAGAGTTGCATCCTGCGGATTTGCACGGCGTTGTTGACCTAAATTAGTCAAGGCATCGTACCAAATATTATTAGCACTATAGACAACGTACTCTTTTAGTTTTGCTGACTTCAACTGAGTATCAAGAGCCTCTGTCAGCACTTGCCTTTGCACAAACCCATCTACATAAAAATTGTCAGATGTTTTATCTGGATCGCCGCAATAAATATGAAAGTACCAATGATATTTCTTATCTACTTTTAAAGAATATTGCGGTTGTGCTGGCAAAGTAATGCTGACGATCCCCGGTTTTTCAGACAGAGTAAGAGGTGTTCGATAGACATTTTGTACATCTTTACCATCTAGCACTTGCAATACGAATTCTCCAGAACGTGTGGTTTGTGGTAATTGGGGAATATAAAACCAAAAAGTTGGATTTTCTGCAACTGTTGAGGCCAAAACTGATTTTTCTGCATCACCAGGTACTAAAGCAGTAAGACGTGTGAGATTCTTAGGACACTCAGGACTCCGCCCAGCCCCTGCTCTGCGCCGACCTGTGGGTGCGCCGTTTCTGGGCAATTTCGGTTGCTCAAAGGATTGGGAGGGCGAATTTTTAACAGTGTTTGGAATCGAATTTGTTAATTGTGCCTGCACTGATTGCGAGTAATTCATCAAACTAATAAATATTAAAGGAATTACACAAGCACGTTGAATTGGTTGGTCAAGTAATTTTTTAATCATGATCAAAATTTGATTGTTTTCTCTTGCGAAGATGCGAACATCTAAACCATGAGATTACCATTACTTGGGTAGCTAGCAATGCTAATACTGAGGGTATAAATGGCACCCATCCAGCTAGTGTAAAAATCCCAAAACATAACCCAAATACTGTTAAAAGTGTGACTATCACCGCCAATCCCAGATGCAGCGGTTTTAAATAATACCATGCTGTAATACCTCCTAATAATGACCATCCCCATATCCAAAGTGCCTCCACCCATCCAGACCACCACCACAATAAAGGTCTGCTATCTAAAACTGCGCTGAGGATTTGACTTAGCATTTGCGCCTGTACAAATACCCCCGGTGTTTGCTTTTGCTTCGGTTTTGAATTGGAACTGAAAGGCGTTTTCCAATAATCATTTGTATTGGTGGGGGCAGAAAGACCAATCATCACAATGCGGTCTTTGAGTAATTGAACTGATTCTAATGGGATTTTTTCATCTAACACATCTCTCAAACTAACTTGCTCGGCAATTTTTTCCACAGAGTCAAGAGAACGATAATTCAACAATATTTGATAACCGGATGTATCTACTTTTTGATAACCGCTAGTATGTTCGTTTAATTGCTGAAATACAATATCACCAATTTGTAAATAACCTGATTTTGTAACATTTGATGTTTTGCCTTCTTTTTCTAAATAATGAAGTGCTAGTTGGAGATTAAAAGCGTATTCTGTGCTACAGAGAGATGTTGGGGGAGGAGTCAACTGTAAAAGCTGACGACGAGCAATATCTTCATTATCTGCAACAAAATCACTAAAACTTAAGCGTTCTCTTGAAACTTTAGAAGGCGGCGGAATCCCATCACTATCGCCATCATCATCGGTAGTAGCAACTTTGCACACAAAAAATAGACGATTATCTTGCTGAAAACGATTAGCTAAATTTGGATATTTGGGATCTACAATTCCGTCACGGTAAATATCTAAACCGATGGTTCGTGGTTGATATTTATTTAATTTATCTAATAGTTGAGCAAGGGCTTGATCGGATAATGACCATCGCATTTGCATTCCTTTATTAATTTGATATTGAATATCTGCTTCATCAATTGTGATAATTAAAATCCGCTCGTCAGGTTTTTCGGTGACAAGATGCGATCGCAACTGCATAAAATGGTCAAAAGCCTGTAGTTCCGATGTTTGCAGATAACCCCCATACCGCACTCCCATGACTAAACTTGTTATCAACAAGCTTGTTAGGAATATTATTAAAATACTTTTAGTAGTGAGCATCTTTCGGTGCGACTGCCAAATCATTGGCGCTGACAAGGGATTTTGGCAAATTACTGGCAACCAAGTTGCACAAGGATATTTATCTTCTATTCCTTCGAGCCTTTTTCGCGCCTCGCGCAGTGCAGAGTATAGTGATTGTCCGCTAGAAAATTTACCTAAAAAATGTTTTAAAAATTCCTGTGCTACCAAGTCTGGGATTGGTTCGCGCATAACGATGACTTGGGGAATGTGTAAATCCTCTAATGCTTCTGCTAAACCTAAGCCATCGCAAGAATTGAAAATTGCTAAGTGCAATCCGCTTTCAATTGCTTTCTTAAGTCCATATTTTAATTTATCTAGAGTAATTGTTGTTGTTTGATTAATTTGCAGAACTCCTTTTTCTTGACTAGAACTATGTCCAGCAAAAAATAGAATATTCCAACCTTTCCCCCAAAGTTCGTTACTTAACTCCTTGAGTTGTGGCTCAATTAAGAAATTTATTTGAGCTTGGTTTGATAATTTCTCTAATAAATACTTATCTTTACTAATATCAATTCCTTGATTATTGCCAAAAATCGCTAAAATTTTAACTTTTTTTTCTTGAGTATATATTTTATTTAGTCTTTGTGGTTCTAAGGGACTAAGCGCGACTTCAGCATTTGGATAATCTTCAAAAAAGTTCCACAGATGCCAAGGAAGTCGTCGTAGTAATTTATCAGAAGTTGCAATTACAAAGCAAATTTCTTCATTTGGATTTAATTGCGTACGTAATTTTTGGTCGATTTTGCGAAACTGCTCACAATTGAGCCAAATATTTATTCTAGATGATAATTGCTGACATAAATCGTTAAATTCCAATTCCGAAAAATTTGTTATGTCATTATCTTCAACTTCCAGACGTGTCCACCATCCATAGTAACAATAGAGAGCTGAATATAGTATTTGCCAATTTCGATAAAGTTGAGAAATTTCTGGCGCTGGTGGTAAACTTCCGCGAAATTCCATCGCACGTGGGTCATTTATTAACCCAAGTTGAACCGTGACATCAGGAAAACCTTTATGGAGATCGCCCTTACCTAAATTCAAGACAACTAACTTACTCATTACGCTCCTACAAAAAAGTGTCAGATGACAAAAGTTTCCTTGATTGTGAAATTACCATGAGACACTTGAATATGAAAGCTTTCTCCAAAATCCCCTCGAAACCGTTTTAATTGAATAAAGTTATCATTACTTCGTGATACAACTTATTAAATAATTTTTCCTGTATCTGAGAATTAATTTATTCTCAGGTTATATGGCAAGTAGAGTTTTTCAGATAAAGGATGTATTTGTACTAGTATTTCTACTTTCTGTTGAGAGAATAGTGCGATCGCTATAATCTGCATCCGGATCTAAAAAGCTTTCATCCAAGGACAAATGAGATTTTTTTCTTGAAGGGAAAGATGGTGAATTTAAATCTTTGATGCGCCAGTAAAGGTAGCTTTTTATCCATCTTATTAAATCATCTCCAACTGAAGATGTACGTGGTTGAAAGTTTCTAACATTTTGGCTGAACCACTCCAAAGTTTGATTCAGGGCATCTAAAAAATAATCGGGGCAGTCTAGACTTGAGTATTTTCTAAATTCTGGTAGTCCCTGAATTAAAATCAGAAGCCGACTCATAGCCTTTCGCCATTCTCGGCTGCCATCTGGGTGTTGGCACACTGTTGCAATCAATTGGCGCAGGCGTTCATCCCGATCGTCCATAAAAGCTTTAACCAAAAAAAGTACAGTAGACACGAGACAGCAGCACAGTTATAAGCATTGCTTTTGACCTTACTTGTATATCAGTTAAAAATCAGAAAATTATGAAAACTTTGGAATAGTACTTGCAGAGATATGAGTGATGGAGAAATTATGACAACGGTAATAACTAAGGTAATGTTCTTTGATGGCAGTTAGAGTCAAGTTTGCGATGTTCATTAAAAGACTATCATCTTTTTATGTGTATTGCAATTTACATAAAAAACAGTAATTACACATAGTTAAAATATTGATGAACAATTTCTTGTTTCATAACTAGCTGATTATTCACTGAAGATAAAAGTATAGGCTCGATCTCGAAAGGAAATTTCAAATACTCATCACGATCAATCCCAGCCAGACTACTGGCACAGAATGCGTAACAACAATGGCGATCGCTTCGCTATTAGCCTGTAGAAATCGACCGAGCCATAAATACTTATTCTATCTTTAAGGCATAAAATGTACGTGTTTTCAATCTAATTTTAGATTTTAATACACCTGATCAAGCCATGTACTTAGACTGACTATGATTTGACTATGAAAATCTTTCCTAATTCTTAAAGATACCGCTGCAACAGACCAATGAAAACTTCTGGTATTTCCAAATGAGGTAATATTCCGGCATCTGCGATCGCATAAAAGTCTCGAATTGCTCTTGGATTTAAATTTGCCAAGCGTTGCCCTAATTTGATGTCGGTAAATTGTGCTTTTTCTCCCCAAAAAATGACGGTGGGAACTGTCAGTTGTTGAATATATAAACTCAGATCGAAGTAAAGATCGCCCCGCAAAAATGCCAAAGCAGCAAACTTGGCATTAGGTTGTTGTGCCGAGGTTAAATAAGCCTCCACCATTTCTTGAGATACTCGTTGTGACTTAGCAAAGAGAAAACTTTGTAAAAAATTTCGGACTGCAATTTCATTTTCAGCACCAAACATGTAAATAAAATTGTCCAACAGAGGCGCATTGATTACCGAAAGCGGAAGTCTGCGTCCAGCACCCTGCCCAAAATCATCAAATCCAGAAGGAGAAACCAAAAACAGTGCTTTGAATAAATTGGGTTGAACAATAGCTAGACGAATAGCAAAAGCAGCTGTAAGAGATGAGGCTACGACTGTCACCGGCTGGCGACAAGTTTGGATGATAAACTCTGCGATCGTGCTGAGATAATCCCTAATTTTATAATCCCGCACTGGATGGGCCGACTCTCCCCAGCCGATGAGATCGGGGGCTAAAATATGGTAATTAGAGGCAAAAGCTGGGTAAACTTTAGACCATTCATAAGCAGACGCTCCCCCACCAAAGTTATGGAGAAATAGTAGTGGAGGTAAATCTTCAGTGTCAGCAATCGTCCAAGGTGCATTCGTTTGGGTATAGTAAACCATTGCCCCCAAGAATGTATGAATGACTTTATGCCCAAAGCCAGGAGGTTGAAACTGAAGCATAAAATTAAAAAGTTTAGTTTATTTGAATTTGCCTACAGTCAAACTAATTCAGGAGTCAAAATACATCTGTCTGAATAGTTATATAGCAGAATTCAGTCCTTCTGAATTCAGAAGTAAAACAGGCTTTCAACCTGGCTTTTAAACTTAGATTGTGTACCTCTCTAACTTGAAATTCGCTGTATCCATTAGACTTGATTCTTTCTAAATTCTAAATTCTGACTCCTAGATGCTAAATTCTTGCAATTCATAATTCATCATTTATTCTTGCTTTTTCTCGGCATCTCCTGTGATTTGAACAAGTTGATGAAGGTTATCGCCACTAATATGATATGCTCCCCCAAAACCAACTACAAAGCGACCTTCACTTGGAGTTAGTCGGAAAATCCGAAAGTCAGACAAGCCGCGCAACACTTCGATGATTTCACCAAACCGCCCTTGAAATTGCTCAACAATTTGATTCCAATTGTCAGTTTCACGCTCTATCAAAGTTGCCGTACAATCAAAACTCAAACGACGACGGGCAAAAATTAAATTACTTTTAGCTTCATCCTCGATAAACAAGACACTAACATGAGGATTGGCATAGAGATTTTTGGTGTGAATCGAAAGACCACTAACGTAAATGTAGATATTCTTGGAATCATCTATTACAAAGGGAGCATAACTAGCATTGGGTATTGCTTGTGCGCTCACAGTGCTAATAATTACACTCTCAAATGCTTCAGGGAACTTTTCGTACTCAGCTTGAATGTTTTCAAGTTGACTCATAAAGTAGATTACCACGCTTATTAGGAACACCTAATTAAGTATCTTAACGTGATTGAGCGATGTCTACGAGGAGCTACAGTTACGCATGGAATGCCCAAAAAATAAAAGCGATCGCTTTCTTTAACTCAAGAGCGATCGCTAATTTTTGGATTACAGAATACAGCTTAAGCAGCAACAGGTTCCAACAATTTAATGTCAGAGAAAATAAATTCCTGAGTAGAAAATTGCCCTGCTGTCTCGGTGCGAATCTCCCGACGATTTAGGATGAAATAGTCACCAACTTTTTCATACTCATCAATAAATTCGCTTCTACCGCCCTTTTGTTCCCCAGTTTTGGGGTCATGGTACACAGAGTCATAGGTATGAGACAGGTAGCCTTCCCCGGTATCGTGACTGCTGAAAGTGTCAATGGTAACGTAAGTCCCGTGGATTAGACGGTGAACATGGCAGACTTCATTATTGCGGACTTTGTATTTATCGCCCTCAGCCTTACCACCCATTAAAAGCTCAACCGCACCTGTTTCGTCAGTTTTACCATAACTAAACGTATTGGCGCTGTGAGTGTCTTCAAAGCTGCGGCGGACGCGGTGAATTGCTATCTCCCAGGCTTGACCGTGAATTGCTTTCTGGGCTGACTCATCATCTACATCCAAAACTTCGGCTTTGAGATTGGCACTGATGATAACTTTGCCTGTAAACACTTTACCATCATGCTTATAGGTAATATTTGCAGTATAACCAGGGAAATTCTTGTCCCAAGTATAGCGGTTTTCATAAGCAGCCCGGAAAAGTTCCTGAGCAGAGAGTTGTGTAACTGTCATGTGCTTCTCCTAGTCGCTACTGTAATTAGCGTTTTAGTTTCCTTGGTATTAGCATAGAAGTAATTGTTGAGGCTTGGATAGTCCCCAACTGGGTACACTTATGGCTAATTCTCTACACGCTGTATTTCATGCGATCGCTAATGTCCAGAATGAGCAAGAATTAAGACTTGCTCTCACGGATAAAATTAGCGAGCATTTTGGCGTGCAAAATTGGGGTATTTATCTCCTTGATGAGCAACCAACCACTGAGATTAATCTTTCAGGCATTCCGGCAGTATGCTTAGAGAGCAATCCAGTGGGACGCTATGTGGTTGAGCGTCATGCTCCCGCCCACGAACAGTTATTATTATCGCCAGGAGACTGGAAGCATTTTTGTTCGCGTTCTGACCACGAACACGTGATGACCGGGCCAATTGTTTGCGATGGTCGTCTTGTCGGAACCCTTAACTTGGCTCGTGACAAGGGAAATCCTGCCTTTAATGGTAACGATTTAGCTGACTTGAGCGCTTTATGCATTCATTTGTCAGCAAAAATGGCAACCCTACGAACAAAACCCAAAATATCCAATTCCCTTTTAGTTAGTCCTTTGACAGCGCGTGAGTTAGAAATTGCCGAGTTAGTGGCACAGGGGTTGACGAATGCAGAAATTGGAGAAAAACTTTGGATTACGCAAAATTCCGTCAAACAAGCCTTAAAGAGGATGTTTCGGAAGTTGAAGGTTTCGGCGCGTGCAGAAATGGTAGCAAAGCTACAAGATATACAAGTTTCTTGAAGGAGGTAGAAGCAGGAGGTAGTGCATTGGTTTCAGTAGTGCTGAGTACTGTACATGGATAGCGGGGCGTTTAGCCCGTGCTGAGTATAACCCCATAGTTGAAATAAGAACGTATTTTTTCTTGCACTACGTTTCCTCGTGAACAGTGACCAGTGACCAGTGACCAGTTACCAACCGATTCTTGCTGATAACTGATAACTGTTATCTCAGCATCGCTAACAGCACCGATCATAATAATCCCTCCAATTCTGCAAATTTACGCAAACGCGGTAAACATTGGCGTTGATAAAAACTGCTTAATGTCGGAATTGACAACCCAAATTCTTCAGATAAATCTTTCCAGCTAACTTCTGGGGGTAAGCGTTTGAGAATTAACACCTGACAATTCACATCTGGACGCCCTTTAATGTAAGTATCGCGCAGTTCCCCATCCGAATCGGTCTTCGCCCATATCTCCAAGTCTTCCAAAATCGGAGGTGCTTGGGGGGTAGCTGGTAGGTTATCTACAGGATCGATAGTTTCACTTGTTCCACCGGATGTAGACTGACGAATTCTCAGAGGAACTGTTGTGGCTTGTTCTCGGTTCTGCTTAAGGTAAAAGTCTTGTAGTCTCCGTTTTAGGTAAGCATTCAGCCAGGTGATCACACTGCCATAATTTGGATCGTAGATTTGACCTGTCAAACCTTCACAAACATTGCGACAGAAATACAACCAAGTTTGTTGTAGTGCGTCTTGATAGTAGGGAGTAGTTTCCCTCCAGAGTCTATTTGCTGTCAAGCGAATAATTTGCGTGAGCAGCTTCTGACGCTGAGGGCTTCCAGGTTGGTGTCCACAGGCTTCTGTAACTAAGCGGCGTAGCTGTTCATCGAATTGAACCATGACAATCTTGGGGAAGAAAGCAAGAATATCTTAGTATTGCGTATAACAACACCCGAAGAATTACCTTTCCTTAAGATACTGGATCTTTTTTAAAAAGAAGTCGGAAACAGGCATAGACTATTGGGAGATTTGAGGTTCTCAAGTGAATAGAACTTAGATTTGACACTCCTTGGTCTTTGGCGACAGAGATTTTTAAGACATCAAGCGCCTTAATATTCTGGTTGCTCAGGTTCTCAAACTCACCACGTTTATTCATAGAGCTTGGTTATACACTTAATTCACTTATCTGTCTGATCCCTACCCTACAAGTACATTCAGAGTCAGGAGTTCACCACTAGATAAAAATCAGAAATTTTCCGGTAGATTACTATAAAACAGTTATTTCGCAAGTATCACTACACTAGTAAACGTCTGACTTCTGACACAATAGCTTGAAAGTGAAATATATGTTTTCTCGTTACAAAACTATGAGCGATCGCAAAAAATATAAAAAAGACCGCATACCGGGTTATCATCCCATCCAGAAGCTCAAGATTATTCTCACAGGTCTTTATGTCGCTGTTATCTCTGACTTTAGCGTTGCCTACAAACTTGTTTTATCAGTTCCAGTTATAGGCTTCTCATTTTTCTTTCGGCAATGGGTTGATCTCACTCTGATTTTACTAGCAACGGGGATGATGCTGCTTGCCGAATTATTTAACAGTGCGATCGAAATCTTATGTGATTTTGTAGAAGAACGAGAGGATACCCGGATTGGGATGATTAAGGATATTGCAGCCGCCGCAGCTGGCATCAGTATCTTTGTGTGGGCTGTCACACTTATACTTGAAGCAAGTCACCTCTGGCAATTGCTAAAAATTTGACTATTAATTATTCGAGATAGTGTGAGGAGTATTTTCAATAATATAGCAATCCTATTTGATTCCTGATTACTCGTAAAGATCGGGGACTGGGGACTGGGGACTGGGAAGATAGGAATAAAGGTGTACTGAGTTTTTTCATAAATCAAATATGAGTCCGATATCCTAAGACTTATTAGCTAATAAAAAATAAGAGCCTATTTATAAAGTAAATATTAAGTAGGATGTGTTACGGCTATGTAAGGATTTGGGAGTTTCAGAAATTAGGATTAGCCGTAACGCATCATATCTGTCGGTGCGTTATAGCAACGCTTAACGCACCCTACAATTTAAGCTTTACTTTATAAATCATTTCTAAGTAAAGGAAATTATTAGATTTAATTTTTTGAATTAATCTTATACCAATTCTCTAAAATAAGGCAACAGATGTAAGCAGGAATTGCCTTATTGGATCTAAATTTCTCAATTGCGAATTGCGAATTGGTATTATCCCTCTTGCATCACTCTTGTGAAAAAAATAATCGAAGCAAAAAACTGAAACTATGACTAAATAAAGGTTTGAGACTTTATTTTCTAATATAAATTCAAAGATGTAGCCAAAACTTAGAAAGTGAAGTCTCGTAAGCCTTGCAGCAATTGCTTTCTCCAAGAGTGATGGAAGAGGGTTATATCATGTCCGCCTAATTATCGCTCTTTCATCACTCTCTCCAGAGAAAAAAGTAATAATCCTTACTACACAAGACTTTCAACCAAAAGAGATGATTTTAGCCATAATGTTAGAAAATAAAGCTTCAAACCCAGTTTCTGTCTCTTTTTTAAAAGCTGGCTATGATTTTTCTTTGACCAGAGTGATGGAAGAGGGTTAGTTATAATTCCCACACCTGTGCAAAAACCAGGAAACCCTCTTTCTCCCTGCCCCCTGCTCCCCTGCCGTCTTAATGATAAGTCTTTAACCGGACACGATATTACTCTTCACTCCCCACTCTCCTTAATATAATCCCAGCCAGGATAGGACATTTTCCCACCAAGAATACCGCAGATTACCTACACTCAACTTCATTTTGTTGCGAATGTCTTGGATTTTCCAGTTGGTTAGTTTAGCTAAAGTTTGCGCCTCTTGTTCAAAACGTTTCGGTAAAGACTGCTTATATTGTCTGCCAGCCTGACATTTGAGTTCTCCTTGGAACGGATGTTGCAAAACATAGCGTCCTTGGAAAGATTCACTGTTGGCAGTTTGTTGAAACATCAAGTCTTCAGGGAATTTGTCGCGGGTATAGCGAACATGCAATCGAGAGATGAAGACGTTACTACTAAAAGAGGGACGACGAAAGCTAGGTGGTACTGGCACATTACTTGTAGAATTATCATCTAGCCAAAATACACCTGCTTGCTTGAGTTCTTCTGGAGTCAGGGGTTCAGCAGAACAAGGATCGCAACTACCCATATCCCAAGCGTATTCTAAAAAACCAACTTTCCTGTCTTCTTTGGTGTAGACAGTTTGAAACATGGATTTGTAGAATTCACCAAATTCATCTTTGACAAATAAGGGAATGTTCGCGTCGGAGGGAATTTTTACCGTCCGATAGTTAGTGATTTCTGCTTGTCCTTGGGGCGAGAGAATGTAGACAATTAAATCCTGCTCTGTCGTAGCATTGATCATGCCTAAACGAATCGGCAGCATGAATTTAGGTGATTGGTAGGAAATTTGTAGCGGACGGAGAAACTGGTAGCCAGATTGCTCGAATTTATCCAAGTTGACTTTAGCAACAAAGAATTTCATTGAGGAGCGAATATAAGGCTGAAGTAACTGTTTCGCACCTCTGGGGATTTTGTAGCCATTGCGTTTAAGCCAAGTTTCCAATCCACCAGATTCTTTCGCACTGAGGATTACAATGTCGTATTCACCAACGTTAAAACGTGCTTCAACCGTCACACCCAAACTAGCATCGCCCCTTGCATTCCCCGCCTCACTTCTTGGTGCTGCTGGCGCTGGTGCTGCTGAGAACTCTCTATCGTCAACTGGGGCACAAGGATCTGGGTCAAAATATTCTACCAATCGCGGCGCACTAAAAGCATCTAGCCGCTCGATAATCTTGGGTTCAGTAACGCGAACTTGCTCTTTTTGCAGCACTGTTGGCACTGGTACTACCATTGCAAAATCTTTGACTTCGCCTTGAAAATCATTTGCCATTGTCATGACAGTGCGATCGCCATCCCGCGCGATCGCCACCTGAGAAGATTTGTTATACAGTTTTGTATCAGCTTTGGCTACATAAAATCCACAAAATGCCCAAGCTGCGGGTGCAAAGCATAAAACAGCTACAATTGCTAACAATAATGGTGTTAAAAGCCGAAAAAATTTCATTATTTTATACCTCTACTTTTTTAGTGTTGAGTGCTGAGTGCTGAGTGCTGAGTTAGGAGTTAGGAGTTTGGAATGCTGAGTAACAAGTTCCCCCTACTCCCCCTGCCTCCCCTGCTTCTCCTACTTCTTCATCTTTCTCTTGCCAAGTAAACCTTGGGGCTAACCAGAAACCATCTAGGAGGATGCTCAACGGTGCAAGGGCAAATAGCGCCCAGAAAACTGCTGTGGAAACAAAGAAATAATTTCGCAGGATAAAAGTTAATCCAGCGATGCAAACTGCCCAAACTACACGCCCAATTCGGGAATTGGGAATCGATCGCGGATCGGTAATCATAAATAAGGCGAACAGCAGCAAAGATCCACTCATCAATCGATGCCAATAAACATCCCAAGTCCAACCCAGCCAGAAATTGCGAATCGCCTCTAGCAAAGAGTAGGAACCTAAAAAAGCTGCTGTGGTGTCCCAACGACCGATGCGCTGCAAAATCATGCCGCCAGTACCGAGAAATAATAGCCCATACCACCATTCTTCACCCCATTGTCCTGGTGAAACCCAAGCATCGGGGGTGAGAATCAAAACAGATATGATGCCAAAATTGGCGGGATTGAAGAAATGCTTATCGCCGACTCGAAAGATAAATTTGCTAGCGATCGCAATTGCTGCGGCTATTGCCATTGTTGTCCAGTGGTCAGCCCGCAACAATAAACTCAGTCCCAGTGAGGTAATTACAGCACTGCGAAAATTTGGGCTTTGTCCTTTGTCATTTGTCATTTGTCCTTTGTCATTTGCTAATGACCAATGACCAATACTTCGACTTACCTCGGCTCCGCTCGGCACGAGTCGCTCAGTACAAGTGACTAATGACAATATCAATTGAGTTGCTAGACTTGTGGCGATCGCTACCCCAATCAATTCTGGTCGCAGCGTCCAATCTCGTGTACCGATTCCCAAGACTAGGAATAAGCCGAGAAATAGTATTTGGTAATCTCGTATATCTTTGAGCAACATTACCCTTTTATTCAGGGATTCCCCGTAGATTTCTCATCAATTTAGACGAGTACTAGGTAAAATAGCATTGCTGTTACAGATTTTGTTACAAAGCGTCCCAACTCTCCGTGTCTTCTTGGTAAAAATGAGAAAAATTTGGTATAAAAGTATGCCATAATCTCATGAACTCAGATCAGCCCAGCATCAAACACACTTGTATTGACGGTCAAAAAATTTTATTCCCCAGCCAAGAAGACTGGGAAAGTTTGCGATTAAACGCCTTCATTGATGAGATGCCACTGGCTATTTTAGATTTGCTTTGGTCAGCGCTTGAATTCACTCAGAAATACCCTGAGCTTCACTTGGGACTTGGAAAAATATCGATGAGGAACAAGCAATGGATGCCATATATTTTTGTGGAAATAGAATCAAACTTTCAAAGAGTTCATTTGGAAACGTTAACCTGTAATTATTGTAATTGGCGAGGAAAAACAGCCAATCCTATGCTTATCGATCCATATTGTGGAGATGGGATCAATCAAGATCATTTCACTCTTATGAGAACTGCTGAAAGATATCCTGTACTTCCTTGCCCCTTCTGTGGCAACCGCCTGCCAAGGCATCCAATTTGGCTAGAATATTGAGGCATTGCGGTGCGATCGCAGTTTAGTAAGCAACACCTACAAAAAGTTGTCAGCAGCAGATAAACGCAAAATGCAACTAGCTCCCCTCTTCCCAATTTTCTACCGCATTCTCCAGCCAAGTTTTCCCAACTGCCTTTGGGCTGGAAATTCTCATGCTAAAGCGATCGCCCTCACATTCGATGATGGGCCACATCCGCAATACACACCCGAAGTCTTGGCAGTGTTAGATCGTTACAAGATTACAGCGAGTTTTTTTTGGTTGGGTGTTTGCGTCAACCGTTCACCAGCTATTGCTAAAGCCGTTAGCGATCGCGGACACTGGATCGGATTGCATGGCTACGATCATCGCTCTTTTCCCATGCTTTCCCCAAATGACTTGAAGGACAGTTTAGAAAAAACCCAAGCTGCCATTTATAAAGCCTGCAACCTGCAACCTCAACAAGTGCGAGATGTTCGCCCCCCCAATGGTTTATTTACACCTGCTACTTTAAAATTGTTTTCTCAGTGGAATTACCGCCCAGTTATGTGGAGCGTTGTACCTGAAGACTGGGTGCGGCCAGGTGTCACCACAGTGGTACAGCGAATTATGCAGCAGGTCAAAAATGGTTCAATAATTGTTTTGCACGATGGTGCTTGCGGTGGAGAAGATGTTGCTGCCACAATTCAAATTCTCATTCCACAACTGCTACAACAAGGTTATAAGTTTGTAACTGTTGATACTCTGTGGCAGCAAGTTAAGACAAACTAAAGTACTAGCTTATAAAAATGTAGCGCTGGCGTGTTTAGTACTCAAACTTAGCGATCGCTTATTTACATATTTTGCATAGCAAATGTTTATCTGCGATTACGACATTGTAATGGATAGCGCTTACCCCGCCATGTCGTCCAACCATCTGCTATTTTAGTACGACTGTTATATTTGAGATACCAGTTATCTTGTTCTGCACCTAAATAACGAATACCTAAATCCTGTTTTTGTCTGCTGGAAAAACGTTTTCCTAGAGGAACCCACGCACTACCGTTATCACTAAACCGCCCGACGAGACGGACACCAGAAGTAGTAGAGCAAACATTACCGTTACAACTAGTTTGTGGGTCATCAACGACTTTCCACTGCATTTTTGCTGGTCTACCGTCAATATTACAATCCCAGAGACCAAAGAACCACTCACCAGCAATTTGACTGGCTTTAACATGACTAGATGCTAATACCAAACTTGCAGGAACAATCGCCAAGCCCAAAAGCCATTTTGTGATGTTTTTCATAATGCTTCACCAATTCCTTAAGCTAATCTATGCTTTCTATTCGCTTACACTTTCTATTCACTTATAGATATCAGTATTACTATTTATGCAGATCATAAAAGTGTAAAGATTTCATATTTTTTGTGCATAGACTACGACACCTTCCTGTTTGTACAATTGAACGGATTAATCAATTACAAACGGGTGAACTGTTATACAGCAGATTTCAAATAAAGTGAGGTACACAACGATTCGTCTGTTACGCAGATAGAAAGCGTGTTTTAATCCAGAATTCTGCTGTATTTAGCTAACGAATTTTAAAATCTATCTGACCTAAGTGTATTGCTCTTATACACTGAGGATAATTCAAAACTTCTAAAAGTAAAAATTGATTGCATTAACCTAATACTAAAAATTCTTCAACTGCGTTTATTGTTTAATATGACCGCAGAATGGCATGAAGATTTTTTTACATTTTCCAGTCTGGAGTATCAGCTATTAAAGGCTGATATCCCAGTGGCTTATGCTACTTCCTAGAGTTGATGTGTGGCGAGAAAAGCTTCGACTTCAGCAGCAGTAGGTTGAGAAGCGATCGCACCTGGTTTAATAGTAGTCAGTGCCCCAACAGCGCTGGCATAAGTGACAATGCGTTTTGCTGTTTCTGCATCCCGCAAGCTGTGTATACCATACTTACTCAGTTGATGGATGAATCCTGCTAAAAAGCTATCTCCTGCACCAGTTGTATCAACTACAGGGATTGAATACGAGGGTAATTTGCCTTCGTTCTCACCCAGACAATAAGTGCAGCCGTTTTCCCCATCTGTCACCAGTACCCCTTCAATCGAAGCTAGACGGTAAGTAATGGCTCCGGGATCTGCGGTTTCAAATAGCCATTCAGCTTCTTCTTTGGAGAGTTTGAGGAAATCAACTCTTTTAAATAATTCTGGAATTTTTTGATGGGCGATGTTTGGCTCTTTCCAAAATACAGGACGCCAGTTGACATCCAGCACAATTTTTAAGTCGTAATGTTCTGCTAACTCTAAAGCGCGGTGAATTGCCGCTTCACTTTCAGGATAGGCTAATTCCAAAGTACCCAAAACCAGAAAATCTGCTTCTTGAAACAGCGAATCTGACAATTGTTTAGCTTGCAAGCGAGTATCGGCAAATTCTGCGGTATCGTACTGACCAAATCCGGCAAAGGTGCGATCGCCAGCCAGATCCCGTGTAACATAAACTTGCCGCGTTGGTGCTGTGGGATGACGTTGTACTCCCGTAGTTTCTACACCTACATCTTGTAATAGCTTAACTAGTGCATTTCCTGGCTCATCTTCGCCAACAGATCCGATAAATCCCGCTGATATTCCCAGCTTGACTAAAGCACAGGCTACATTAGCTGGTGCCCCTCCTGGGTAGGGAGTCCAAGATTTCACTTCTTCTAGCTTTAGCCCTAATTGATCGGCTAAACAATCAAACAAAATTTCACCAAGGCACAAAACACGGGGATTGCTCATCTCATTTTCAATTTTAGATTTCGATTCGGGATTAGGAATTTACAGTATAAAATCTACAATAGTTTTTGCTAATCTGTCGCCAGTCCTTCATAGAATTAAATAGCAATTTTTACTACTCCTATAGCGTGTATGTGCTTCTAATTATCGCTGATTTTATCTCAGTGCTTAAATAATATATTTGTCAAAATAAGCTATATTTATTACATGAGATTTAGCGTGGTTTCTATTTTTAGCAACTTGAAATCCAAAGAAAATATTGACAATCATATTACTGCTAACACTTGAAACCCCTACCAAGAAAAGAATCTTCTAGAATTAGAAAGAGCGATTAAGTACATATACCAAGGGAGGATAGAAATAGTCATGGCTGGTGGCAAGTCTGAGACCCCCGTTAGTCTGTCAGACAGAGAACTGCAAATTATCGACTTAGTAGCCGCTGGCTTAACTAACCAAGAGATTGCAGCAAAACTGGAGATTAGCAAGCGTACAGTTGATAACCATATCAGTAATATTCTCACTAAGACTGAGACAGATAATCGAGTAGCCCTTGTCCGCTGGGCTTTACAGTGGGGCAAAGTCTGTTTGAATGATGTCAATTGCTGTACTCTACCTAACCAGATTGAATAAACTAATTTACTAGTAGAAGCTTAATTGCTTTGGTCTAGTAAATTACAAGCCAATTTTGAGTTTTACTGATTGTTCCCCTCCTTACGCCTAAGTTTTCAGTGTGAACACTCTACCAAAAGTTCCGAGTCCTTCACTCAGCCGGAGTTTATGTAAGTGGAGCCAGCTGACCCTCGGACTCGGAAACTAAAAAGATCGGAATTCCTTCTCAAATTCAGCAAAACAGATATAGGACTGGGGAGAAGCATCTACAATAGACCTCTTGCAAAAGTTCTTTTGCACAATGAGTGGGAAAAGGGAAAAGGTTAAAGGGGAAAGGGAAAATAACAAACCTTTCCCCCTTTACCTCGCCCCTTATCCCCAGAGAAGACCCCACCTTCCCCTTTTCCCGACTTTTGCAAGAAGTCTAATGCCCCATGCCCCATGCCCCATGCCCTAACAAAACAATCATCTACAAAAATTAGCAACAATTCAGTAGTGCAAGCGTTACATTTGAAAGAAATCTATGTTGCCTCATCGGCTTTGGGAGTAGTATTTCAATGAATACTTCCGCTTCTTTTCAGGGTAGCTGGTCTCCCTTTGAATTTTTTAACTTTGATTTTACGATACCTGTATCTGAGAAAGTTCCAAGTCTGGAAGACCAATCTTCAGACTTTCCCCAACCCACACAAGATGCCGACTTACTCAGACAGCTATCGTTTATTCCAGGGTTGAAAGAAATTTTGATGTTGCGGCAGGTTCACGCTTTAGAACATGCTACGGTTTGGGTTCTTAGCGAATCAAAAAGCGTCTATCCTGCTACAGAACAAGCCACTAACGTTCAGCTAGATAATGAACTATTAGGTGGTTTATCTACCGATCGGGGATTCTACCTCTACGGTGAAGTAAATATTAGTGATTTGCGGCGTGCGATCGCACTTGCTCGACATCGCATCACCAGTGGAGAATGGGATTTGGCTGTACATCCCCGTTGTGGCACAAATTTGTCAGTAGCAATGCTCTTAACAGCTGGACTAGCTGTCGGTGTGCATCTGTTGCTACCATTTCGACCAATCGAGCAACTTATAGGTTTGGGGTTAGCAGCGACGACAGCCGCAGAACTCGCACCTGATTTAGGTTCTATAGCACAGCGTTACCTAACAACCGCTATTCCTTTTAACCTAGCAATTGAAAATATTACCCGTACCCGTGACGTTTGGGGGCGTGAGGCACATTTTGTTAAAGTGGGCTGGCAAGAATGAAAAGGGCAGGGGAAGCAGGGGGGCAGAGGGGCAGGGGAGCAGGGGAGTAGGGGAGGCAGGGGAAGCAGGGGAGATGAGGGGACAAGGGGATAAACAAAACTCCTAACTCTTAACTCATTACTCATTACTCATTACTCAGCACTCCTAACGCCTAATGCCCAATGCCCAATACCCAATCCCCAATACGCTAAAAAAATTATGAGAAAACTTTACTTCTTACTTCCCGGTACAGATAGCAAATTTGCCTGTGGTGGTCTTTGGGCTGAGTTAAAAGCACTTAATCTAGCTCAGAATTTCTGTAGTGCTGATGTTGTAACTTACCGCCAAAGGGAAAAAGATAAGCTTTTTATTGATGATTTGCTAAAAGAGAAAAATTTAAATGATGTAATTTTTGCGATCAGTTGGGGATTTGATATACCCCAACTTGTGGCTAAACTTAAGCAATATAATGTCGTTTACCATGCACATAGTCCAGGTTATTCATTTAGGCTACCTGCAAGTATTCCAATCATGACTGTTAGCCGCTATACAATGGGATATTGGGGAGAAAAATCACCCAATTCTCTGATTTATTATTTGCCCAATCAAATTTCTGATGAGTTTCAAAATTTAGGGTTGGAACGGGATATTGATGTTTTAGTTCAAGCTCGGAAGTCTTCGGAATATTTAATTAAAGAATTGATTCCAGCGTTGCAAAAACGTTGTAAAGTATTGGTTGTTGACTCTTATGTAGAGGATTTACCCGGACTCTTCAACCGAGCGAAGGTTTACCTCTATGATTCTGCTGAGTACTGGGCACAACAGCGTGTTAGTGAAGGATTTGGTCTACAACCAATGGAAGCTCTTGCTTGTGGTTGTCAAGTATTTTCTAGTGTCAACGGTGGACTAGCCGATTACTTAGACCCTGGATTTAATTGTTATAAAATTGCTGGATATTCTCAAGAGTATGATGTCCAACGTATTATGAAGGTGATTGAATCGTCAGCAGTTTTTAAATTATCTGAAGATTTTTTAGTTGAGCATCGGACTGAAAATATTATTAAGCGTTTCCAAGTTATTCTGGATGAGTTAAATGAGTTTTTCGATCACAAAATTCAGCAACCATCTAATATTAAAAGTTTGACGAAAACACGGATGGCGAAATTACTTGCTCAGAAGATATACGGGAAGCTGAGGAAAAAATATTTTAAGTAATATAAATAATACAAACGAACCGCAGAGGCGCACAGATCGCAAAGAGAAGAGAGGAAATTGAATGAATCGGCGGTTATTAGTTACTGGGGGTGCGGGGTTTATTGGGGCAAATTTTGTCCATCATTGGTGTCAGGCTTATCCAGGCGATCGCATGGTGGTGTTGGATGCGCTTACCTACGCGGGAAATCGTCAGAACTTGACACCCTTTGAGGGAAAAGAGAATTTTCGGTTTGTGCAGGGAAATATTTGCGATCGCCTCCTCATAGACAACCTATTAGCAACAGAAAATATTGATACCATCGCCCATTTTGCCGCAGAATCTCATGTCGATCGTTCGATTCTTGGCCCAGCTGCTTTTGTGCAAACTAATGTGGTAGGAACTTTCACTCTGCTGGAAGCTTTTCGACAATATTGGGAAGCGAAAGCACAACCATCTGATTATCGTTTCCTGCACGTTTCTACTGATGAAGTTTACGGTAGCCTGGGCGCAGATGACCCAGCTTTTTGTGAAACCACACCTTACGCTCCCAATAGTCCCTATTCAGCTTCAAAAGCGGGTAGCGATCATTTAGTCCGTGCTTATTATCATACTTATCAACTTCCAACCATTATTACAAATTGCTCTAATAATTACGGGCCTTATCAGTTTCCCGAAAAACTAATTCCCCTAATGTGTATCAACACTTTGATCGGGAAACCATTACCTGTTTATGGTGATGGTAAAAATGTACGAGATTGGCTTTATGTAGGCGATCATTGCCGTGCTTTAGATGTGGTAATCAATCACGGTCAACCAGGAGAAACATACAATATTGGTGGCAATAATGAGGTGGAAAATATTAACCTCGTGCAACTTTTATGTCAAATGATGAATGAATTAGCACCTGATTTACCAGTATATCCAGCCAAGCAGTTGATTACTTTTGTTAAGGATAGACAGGGACACGACAGGAGATATGCGATTAATGCAAACAAAATAAAAACTCAACTTGGTTGGACGCCTTCAGTAACAATTGCTGAGGGTTTACGTTTAACAGTTGAATGGTATCTCAATCATCGTGATTGGTGGGAACCTCTGCTGTCTGAAGAATATCAAGCTTACTATCGCAAAAATTATCTGTAGAATTCAGAATTCAGAATACAGAATTCAGGACTAAAAAACTCTTTATGCCTGGGTAACAGACGCGAGCTTGTGTACCTCACTTTCCTTGAAATCTGCTGTATCTTGAACCCACATTCTGCACCCAATAGTAAATATTAATTAGGATGTGTTACGGCTATGTAAGGATTTGGGAGTTTCAGAAAATCCTACACCGGAGCAGTCAGCCTTGCTTAAAGTGACGATGGAAGGAAGGAAGCTAGCGTACCCAGCACGGTACAGTCAAGAGAAGTTATTTGGACTCTATCGGGTTAAATGGCATTTGGATACAGCACTAGAGATACTGGGAATGCTCTAAACCGTAATTAAACTTGCTAGCTAGTCCTCAGCATCCTAAAACCGAGGATTTTTTTATGTCTATTTATAAATTATCAGGCTGCCACAGTTTATCTAGATAATGACTATCCTTGAATATAAGGGAATCAAATCAACGTAAATTGCCAGCAGGTGCTAAGATGCTGCAACCAGAACAAATATTACAAGATCGTTATCAAATCCAGCGCCAACTCGGCAACAATGGAATTCGTCAAACTTGGCAAGCATTGGATTTACAAGCCTCTGATGGCGAAAATTCGACCGTTGTGGTCAAACTTTTGGCCTTTGGCGGTACTGTACAGTGGGATGACCTGAAACTTTTTGAGAGGGAAGCACAAGTTCTTAAACAGCTAAATCATCCCCGCATCCCTCGATATATAGATTATTTTTGTATCGACGATCGCACACTTTGGTTTGGCTTAATCCAAGAATATATCCCTGGTGAGTCGCTTAAGGATAAACTTGCTGTTGGCAAAAGGTTTAGTGAAAAGCGAGCGAGAAAAATTGCTGTTGAGGTTTTAAATATTCTCACCTATCTACATGAATTGAATCCTGGAGTGTTACATAGAGATATTAAACCAAGCAATTTAATCTGGGGCGACGATAATCGGATTTATTTAGTTGATTTTGGGGCAGTTCAAGATAAAGCGGCAAGAGAAGGCGTTACTTTTACCGTTGTCGGTACTTATGGTTATGCCCCAATGGAACAATTTGGTGGTCGGGCGGTTGCGGCTTCAGACTTATATGCACTGGGAGCGACTTTGATTCATTTGCTTACTGGAATTTCCCCCTCTGATTTACCCCAGCAGGATTTGCGACTACAATTTACAGACCGAGTTAACCTCAGTCCCAGTTTTGTCAGTTGGTTACAAAAGTTGATAGAACCCGCTCCCGAACAAAGGTTTACTAGTGCCAGCGTTGCGCTGAATGCCCTCAAATCAGGACTGGCTGTCAAATCTCCAAATAAGAATCAGCTTTTGCCGTTAAAAGAAATAATCAACAATTCTGGATGCGGGATCAATAATCAAAATGAAACAGTTCCAGAGGAAATTCTTGGTTGGAATTGGGGTGCTTTTCTAATGCCTTGGTTGTGGATGTGGCCGAATCAAGTGTGGTATGGTTTATTCTGTTTTGTACCTAATGCTTGGTGGATAATGGCGATCGCACTTGGTGCAAAAGGCAATGAATGGGCTTGGAAAAGTAGGCAGTGGCGCAGTATTGAACAATTCAAAGCCCATCAGAGAGGCTGGGCGATCGCTGGTATTCTACTTGGAGCGCCGATTAGTATTATGTTATGGGTGCGAGCGCTCGCTTTGCTTAAAGCTGTATTTTAAGGCAGTCTTTTGGGTAAATATCAAGCGAAGATTTTTTAGCCAAATAAATATAAGGGTTCAATAAATGATTCAAATTCTTCAAGAAAAAGATATCACCCTAGCCCAACTGATTGATGAATTTGGCTTACAACTTGCAGACGACGAAGATTTTTTTTTCAGAATGGCAGCATGATTTACCTGAGTTGAGTGACTTAGAAAAGCAATCTCTCAACAAAGTCAAGGCAGAATATTTGCATCTATCGAAATATCCTATTTTAGAACCTGTAGTCAAAATGGTGGTGCTAACCTACAAATATTTTTATACCAATTTCAAAAAAGAATGCGACAAATAGACAATTTGTAGAGACGCGATTCATCGCGTCTTTACCCAAGAGTGTATTGCAATCATTAGTTGAATTGGTATTAACTACAAATATTCTTAACTAGACAAAACATATCCCTCTCCGACTCGGAGAGGGACAGACTTGAACTTTAGTTTAAGGCAGGGAGAGGTTCGTCGAACTCACCTTAAGTTAACTACCCTACCAACTCCATTTCTAACCGCTAACTTGCGATTCAACTACACCCACGGGACAAGATACGTTTGTCCCTCCCAAACCACAATATCCGTTAGGATTTTTAGCGAGGTATTGCTGATGGTAAGCTTCGGCATAATAAAATTCCGGCGCATCCAAGATTTCTGTAGTAATCTTGCCATAACCTGCGTTGTTGAGGGCTTGTTGATAAGCTTCCCGCGATGCTTCTGCTTGCTGCTTTTGATTTTCGGAATATACATAAATTCCCGAACGGTATTGAGTGCCAACATCATTTCCTTGGCGCATCCCTTGGGTGGGATTGTGGCTTTCCCAAAAGACTTTCAGCAGTTCGGCATAACTAATCACTTTGGGATCGAATACAACCAACACCACTTCATTGTGACCGGTTCGCCCACTACATACCTCTTCATAAGTGGGGTTGGGTGTTAAACCAGCAGCGTAACCGACTGCAGTTGTGTAAACTCCTTTAAGTTGCCAGAATTTGCGTTCTGCACCCCAAAAACAGCCCAAGCCAAAAATTGCCTTCTCTAATCCATCGGGAAAAGGAGGTTTTAAGGGATTCTTGTTGACATAATGAGCTGCGGGTACTGACATAGATTGTGCCCTTCCTGACAAAGCTTCCTCTGGTGTGGGCATAACTGCCTTTTTGCCAAATCCGAATAGTGCCATTGATTTTGACTCTGATATATATCTTTACCTTATTTACTATTGTAAAGATTCTCGCGATCGCTTGGGGTTTTCTCAGAGTCTCTGGTGCAAGGTGTTGACCTTTACAGAAACAATCCTGAAATCAAGCTCTTTCCTTGAGCGCCTGTTTTGCAATACTACTAACCCCGTCTTGCGAATCATTGCTTAACCGCTCTAAAATTGCAATCGGTGTGTTGACGTTTGTAGCAACTTCTGCATGAAGACCGTCGTGGGAATGAACTGCTAATTGTTCTAGCAAATGGACGGGGGTATTGGGATGAGCAGCGATAGCGCCTAGACCATAAATCCTATTAAAATGCTGCGTTTGGTTGATTTTTAGATAAAGCTTCTCCAGCCCCTCTGAGGGTGTATTGGGGTTTTCAGCGAGATTTATAAAAAAATCATTGCTTACAAATGGAGCTTGATAATCTGTAAGTGCAAACAGCATAGTGGGTGGTGTTTTCAAAGACGATGCGATCGCCCTTACTACATCAGGCTCATTCATCTGCAACAGATTTTCTAACACTTTTGGAGTGATGTCAGAACGTCTCACCAATTCAAGCGCACTTTGTTTATAGAAGATTTGATTGGATGACGAGACTCGCTGATGTTGCTTAACCAAGAACTCTGCAAAAAATTCTAGAACGGTAGAGGTTGCATTGGGATGGCTTGCGGCTTTGAACGGTACATCTTCATCTGTATCCTGCGCGAGTTTTTCTAAAACTTTTGCAGGGGTTGAGGGATGAGTAGCAACCAATAGCCGGACAGAGGCTCGTCGATCGCTAGCTAACCGCTCTAGCAAGTCGATGGATGTTCCAGGTTTTCCCTCGATAAAATTGATGATGGCGATCGCAGTTTCGGAAACATTTGGATGGTTCTTGACAAGATCGCGAATTTCTTTCTCATTTTCTCCCGCTAGTTTTTCCAAGATTGCGCTTGATGCTTGAGGATTTCGAGCAATTGCTTCATGCATACTTCTCCAATCTGCAAACTTATTTAGCAGGGATAAGGGTGTTTTGGGGTTCTCAGCAATCGCTATTTTGATATTCCAGCTTCCATCCTCGGCTAGTTGAAGCAATAACGATTCAGAAGTGTTGGGATTTTGAGCGATCGCGGTAAAGAGTCCATCAAAATCAGATTCATGAGGATTTTCGTGCTCGTTGCAGAAAAGAGGCGGGCCTTCTACTACAAGTCGTTCCAGGATGTGAAGAGGTGTTTTTGGATTTCCAGCCACAGCACAAAGAATTTCCTTATCCTCGATTTTAGATAACTGAGCGATCGCACTTTCACTAGTTGTTGTGCTACGCGCTAAAGAGAGTCTAACGAAATAGCTCTCAGGATTTTCCAGCAGCAAAAGATTGAAAATCGGGTTCGCCGTAATTGCGTCTGGAAACTCCTTACCTAATTTCAGCAACACTTCAGTAGGCGTATTCGGATTTTTAGCTACAGCCTCACGAACTTCTGGCTGAGGATGTAAAGATAGCTCCTCAAGCACCACAACCGAAGTGTCAACAGCCGAAGCTAATGCAAAATCGTTGTCATCAAGCATAATCAAGAATTTTTGATATATAGAATGAGTTTTCCCAAAATCTAAGGACACTTTTAGATTAGACTTTTACGAAACTTCATCAATATTACGAATACTTTTCAAGAGGAACTTGGTGTTAAAAGCTACTCATGGATAAAATACCGAAAATTGACCGTCAAAGGGAGCATCAAGCCAACGAACGGACATTTCTGGCTTGGCTACGCACTTCTATTGCATTGATTGGCTTTGGTTTTGCGATCGCGCGATTTGGTATATTTCTGCGCCAGTTGAATATTGCGATTACTCAACAAGAACCTCCGGTAAGTCCATTATCTAACTCGGAAAATTTGGGTGTTGCTTTGGTAATTTTTGGTATTTCGACCATTGCCTTAGCTGCGTGGCGATACAATCAAGTTTTCTGGCAAATTGAAACAGGGAACTATAGACCAAACAGGTTAATGGTTTGGATAATGGCCGGAGTAGTAATTCTTTTGGGGTTTCTCAGTCTTCCTTTACTGTTAAGACGCGATAAAGTACCTTCTCGTTCTCCGCTTCCGATTCAACCACAGTCCCGAAATTTGCATTAAATACACTTTTTATTCGGACGCATTTTTTTGTAACTTTTGTTGCCGAGCCTCAATCAATTTTCGGGTAGGCGTAGCCCAACCCAGGTATCACTGTGTGTCTCCCCAATTGATGGCACTTCATATATAGCAAAGCTTTTAGGCTTTTTGTAATCATCGCTTTCACCTTGGGCTGAATCGTCATACACTGATTTTGAACTAATGAAAGCGGTTGCCCTCAGAGAAACGATGAGCGAAAGTAAGATATCAGAGATATTAGAAACCTTCGAGGCAGACTTGCTGTCGGAGTGGACTCAGGAACTAGCTATTGGCAATATTCGTAGAGGCTTGATTAAAGAAGCCCAGCTAAAGGAGGAGTGCCGGGAATTCCTGAGTTTGTTTCGGATTGCTGTTGGACGGGGCAACTTTACCAATATTCAAGCAGCAGCTTGGCAGGAAATGCGGGAGATGCTCAACAGCATTTCTCGATCGCGATCGCAAAATGGCTTCACACCCTCAGAAACGGCTACATTCGTCTTTTCTCTCAAGCAACCCCTGTTCAAACGAATGCGTCAGCAATTGCAAGACCCAGTTGAGTTGGGTGAAAATATCTGGCTAGCCACAAACTTACTGGATAAACTAGGGTTGCTGACAATTGAAATGTATCAAAAGACGCGAGAAGAAGTGATTTTACGGCAGCAGGAAGAGTTGATGGAGCTATCTACCCCAGTGGTTAAACTCTGGGAGGGAATTTTGGCATTGCCGATAATCGGTACCTTGGATAGTACCCGGACTCAAATGATGATGGAGTCGTTATTGCAGAAGATTGTCGAAACTGGTTCAGAAATTGCCATCATTGACATTACCGGGGTTCCCACTGTCGATACCCTGACTGCTCAATATCTGCTCAAGACTGTTACCGCCGCCCGTCTCATGGGATCTGATTGTATGATCAGTGGCATTCGTCCTCAAATTGCCCAAACAATCGTC
The DNA here is from genome assembly GCF_034530815.1 of Nostoc sp. DedSLP03. Lineage (NCBI taxonomy): Bacteria > Bacillati > Cyanobacteriota > Cyanophyceae > Nostocales > Nostocaceae > Nostoc > Nostoc sp. DedSLP03. The sequence goes on along the minus strand of NZ_JAVRCK010000029.1, from coordinate 33,184 downwards.
TATCTCGGCATTGATTTGACCAATGTAGTCACGAAAGCAACGTTAGCCGATGCCTTTCTGACGGCGCTAAAACGGTTGGGAACGACCATTACTCGCTTTCAATCCAAATAGCTGGAAGGAAGTAATGGAACACATTCCTATACTTAAAATGGGCAATTTCCTGCTTGTGACAATCCAGGTGGATATGCACGATCGCCTCGCCATGACGCTACAAGAAGACTTGACCAACCGTATCACTCAAACCCACGCTCGCGGTGTCCTGATTGATATTTCGGGATTAGAGATTGTTGATTCCTTCATTGGTAGGATTTTAGGCAACATTGCCAAAATGTCACGGGTGCTGGATGCTGAGACAGTTGTCGTCGGGATGCAGCCTGCTGTGGCAATTACCTTGGTGGAATTGGGGCTGTCGCTGACGGGGATTCGCACTGCCTTAAACGTCGAAAAGGGTATGGCATTGTTGCGATCGTCACTCAATCAAACCACAGATCAAATCACTGCCACTAAAGGGCGTGCAGATGATGATGCAGAAGACTGAAACGATTAACATTCAATCTTCTACAGATGTAGTTTTAGTTCGGCAGTCCGTGCGCCAGTTGGCTGTGGAAATTGGCTTTGGCTTAGTAGACCAAACTAAAATTGTGACTGCCGCTAGTGAGTTAGCTCGCAATACCCTAGACTATGGTGGAGGCGGCACAGTAAAACTAGAAACTCTTGAGCAAGGAAGACGACGAGGACTCAGGCTAACCTTTGAAGATCGAGGGCCGGGAATTCCCGATATTGAGTTGGCGCTTAAGGATGGGTTCACGACCGGGGGCGGGTTGGGTATGGGTCTGAGTGGTGCCAAACGACTTGCCAGCGAGTTTGAAATTCAGTCTGTGGTGGGAGAAGGGACACAGGTAACAATTGTACGATGGAAATAAAATGAGAGAATCTGTCGCTGTCACAATTACTGAATCTAGCCAGACCGGGGAAGCCAGAAGGGCAGCGATGGCTTTAGCAACTCGGCTGGGTTTTCAGGAAACAGAACGGGGCAAGGTTGGGATTGTGGTGACAGAAATTGCGAACAATCTGGTACAACACGCCCACGGCGGAGTTGTGCTAATGCGATCGCTCAACCAACATTCCAAAATTGGCATTGAAATCTTAGCGCTAGATAAAGGGCAAGGAATGCTTGATGTGGATGAGTGTTTGCAAGATGGCTTTTCCACAGCCGGAACCTTGGGCAATGGCATGGGTGCAATTCGTCGCCTTTCTGGTTTTTTGGAAATTTACTCCATTCCCAATCAAGGAACAGCACTTTTGGCTCACCTCTGGCCAGACTCAGCACACCATCCAACTGAAAAGTTTTTAGAAATTGGAGCGATCTGTTTGCCCAAAAGAGGAGAAGAGGTTTCAGGAGATACCTGGGCATCGGAAGTCGATTGTTGCCGTAGCTTGTTGTTAGTAGCCGATGGTTTAGGACACGGGCCTGCGGCTGCATCAGCAGCAGAAGCAGCCGTGAGAATGTTTCAAGAACATCTTCATCATTCTCCGGGTGCGATCGTCGAACTTGCCCACGCCGCCTTGCGAAGTACGCGAGGAGCAGCACTTGCCATTGCCGAAATCGACTTTGAACAACAGTCTGTCCGCTTTGCTGGAATTGGCAACATTGCTGCCAGCATTTTCTCCTTTACTGAGCACCACAATTTACTATCTCATAACGGCACGGTCGGACATGAAATCCGCAAAATTCAAGAGTTTAGCTATCCCTGGTATGCCAACGGAATTTTAATTATGCATTCTGACGGATTAAGCTCTAAGTGGCAGATTGATCGCTATCCCGGCATAATGCAAAAACATCCCAGCTTGATTGCAGGAGTGCTATACCGAGACTTTAACCGAGAGCGGGACGATGTGACGGTGTTAGTTGCGAAAGGAATGGGCAGTTAAGGCAGGGGGCAGAAGGTTTAAGAATTTTGAATTGGAGTGAAGCGACTTGACAATTGTTTTTACGATCGCCATCCAGTACGAACAAGATGTTGTGCAAGCTCGGCAACGAACTCGTGAGATTGCCGAACAGTTGGGCTTTGATGTTCAAGATCGGGCGCGGTTGGCGACGGCAGTTTCCGAAATTGCCCGCAACGCCTTTCAATATGCCCAAGACGGAACAGTTGAATTTTCTGTGGCGGGAGAGCCGCAAGCGTTTCTGATTCAAATTCAAGATCGGGGTGGAGGCATTCCTGATTTAGCAGACGTTTTGGCCGGACGCTACACCTCTGATACGGGAATGGGGCTAGGTATCGTGGGTACGCGCAGATTGATGGATTTATTTGAGATTGAATCGCTGCCGGGACAGGGAACAACGGTAACAATCGGCAAAAGGTTATCGAAGCGCACACCTACTTTCACCGATTCCCAATTGCAGCAGATTCGAGAAATTGTAATTGGGCGATCGCCCGAAAATCCCTATCAAGAAATTCAGCAGCAAAACCAGGAATTAATCCGGGCAATGGCAGAGCTACGCAAGCGCGAAGAAGAACTAAGCCAACTGAATCAGGAATTGGAAGATACTAATCGCGGTGTGGTTGCCCTCTATGCAGAACTAGATGAAAAAGCCAGCTCTCTGCAACAGGTAAACGAGCTAAAAACCCGCTTTCTCTCGAACATGAGCCACGAGTTTCGCACGCCGCTCAACTCGATTCTCTCCCTCTCTCGGATGCTGCTAGCCCGGATGGATGGCGATTTGACCAGCGAGCAAGAAAAGCAGGTGACATTCATCCAAAAGGCAGCAAGCGGATTATCAGAACTGGTTAACGACTTGCTGGATTTGGCAAAGGTGGAAGCTGGAAAAATTGAAGTGCATCCCAGTTCCTTTGAAGTTAGTGACTTGTTTGCCACGCTGCGGGGGATGTTGCGCCCATTATTGGTTCAAGGCTCCTCTGTGGCGTTGATTGTCGAGGAACCTGAAGGTATTTTGCCGCTCTATACCGATGAGGGGAAAGTCGCTCAAATTCTGAGAAACTTTGTCTCGAATGCGCTCAAATTTACCGAGCGGGGAGAGGTGCGCGTCAGCGCTGTACAAACGGGTCACACCGTCAGCTTCTCCGTATCTGATACGGGCATCGGCATTGCTCCCGGCGATCGCGATCGGATTTTTGAGGATTTTATGCAAATTGAATCTGCTCTGCAAAAGCAGGTGAAGGGAACCGGTTTAGGATTGCCGTTATCGCGCAAGCTAGCGGAGCTAATTGGTGGCAGCATTTCGGTGAAAAGTCAGCCAGGTAAAGGCTCTACCTTTACAGCATTGATTCCCATCGTCTACCCAGATGCCACCGAATTGACCGCCGGACTGCAACCAATCACATCAGTTGAACCAACTCGCCTGCCGATTCTGGTGGTTGAAGATCATCCAGAAACTCTATTTATTTACGAAAAGCACCTTCAAAATTCAATCTATCAATTGATCGCTACCCGCACCTTAGCTCAGGCAAGGCTTGCCTTACAACAATTTCGACCGGCGGCGATTATGCTAGATATTCTCCTGGAGGGGCAAAACGGCTGGACGTTCTTGCGAGAAATCAAAGGGGATGAAACAACTCGCGCTATCCCCGTACTTGTTATTACCATCATTGATAACGAAAAACAAGCTCTGGCGCTAGGAGCAGACGGTTTTCTAATTAAGCCGGTAGACAGATTGCCGCTGTTGAACAAACTTAATAGGCTAATTACTGAAAACAAGCCTCAAAAAATCTTGTTAATTGATGATGACCCCGCCTATCGATATCTGGTAAAACAGTTGTTAATAAATACACCATTGAGTATTTTAGAAGCCGGGAATGGAAAAGAAGGATTAAATTTGGCACAACAAGAGCAGCCAAACGCCATCGTACTGGACTTGGAAATGCCAGAACTCGGCGGGTTTGATGTACTCACGCAACTTAAGAACAATTCCATCACTCAGTCGATTCCTGTGATTATTCACTCATCTGCCCAACTGGATGCAGAAGCGCAGAGCCGATTAGCGGCGCAAAGCATAGCTATTGTTTCCAAAGAAACAGGCTCTCAAACCACGGCGATAGCTCAACTTCAAGATGCGCTCGTCAAAGCCGGACTTGTTCTAGAAGGGAAAAGTCATGTCTGAGCCACGAGTTACGATCCTGCATGTTGATGATAACGAAGCCAATCGTTACGTTGTTACCCGTATCTTGCAAAATGCAGGCTTTAGTGTGGTGGAAGCGGCAACTGGAACGACCGGATTAGAAGCTGTTGCTAACTTTCAGCCTGACTTAATAATTTTAGATGTCCAATTACCAGATATCAGCGGTTTTGAAGTCTGTCGCCAAATTAAGGCAAACCCGGAAACAGCTTTTATCCCTGTGCTACACCTTTCTGCAAGTTTTATCCAAAGCCAAGATAAAGCAGAAGGCTTGGATAGCGGTGCCGATGCTTATCTGGTGCAACCTGTTGAACCAATTGAACTGCTTGCCACTTTGCGATCGCTGCTGCGAATTCGTCGGGCGGAGGAAGCTGCTTTGTCCTCAGCGCGGGAGTGGCAAACCACTTTTGACTCCATGAAGGACGGCGTATCTCTGGTAGACCGAGAAGGTATAATTCTGCGTTGTAATCGAGCGATGATGCAGCTTTTTGGCAAGCCCTACCACGAAATTTTAGGTTATGCCCACCATGAGTTGATGAGCGCAGAATTGGGAATCGGCGATGGCGCTTGTTTTCGGCGTGCGAAAGAAACTCACCAACGGCAAGTTCTCGAATTTCAGTCGAAAGAACAGTGGTTTGCCAAAACCATCGACCCGGTACTTGATGAACATGGGACTCTCACCGGCGCTGTTTTCATTCTGTCCGATATCACTGAACGTAAGCGAGCAGAAGCCTTGCTGCAAGAGCAAAACGATCGCCTCAATCAACTAATGATTTCTTTGCAGCAACAGACCGAACAAGCGCAACAAGCCAACCGCATCAAAGATGAGTTTTTGGCAGTGCTGTCTCATGAATTGCGATCGCCCTTGAATCCAATTCTGGGTTGGGCCAGAATTCTGCAAAAGAGTCACCACGATGCAGCCAAAACTCAGTACGCCCTAGAAACGATCGAGCGCAATGCGAAACTGCAAGCACAATTAATCGAAGATTTGCTCGATGTGTCGCGTATTCTCCAAGGTAAGTTGGCTTTAAACACAGTTCCAGTCGGTCTGACTTTTACTATCAAAGCTGCCCTTGAAACCGTGCGCCTTGCTGCTGAAGCTAAATCTATTCAGATTCAAACAATATTTGAACCGAACGTTGGACAAGTGTTGGGTGATTCTGGTCGCTTGCAACAAATTGTTTGGAATCTACTTTCTAACGCGATTAAATTTACCTCAGAGGGTGGTCGAGTAGAGGTGCGGTTAGAAACAATCGAGGATGAAGTAAATACTGCAAAATACACTCAAATTACTGTCAGCGACACTGGTAGGGGCATCTCCGGTGACTTTTTACCCTACGTCTTTGACTACTTCCGCCAAGCCGATGGGACAACGACGCGAAAATTTGGCGGGTTGGGGTTAGGGTTAGCGATCGTCCGTAATTTGGTTGAATTGCACGGCGGAACCGTTCAAGCAGCCAGTCCTGGAGAAGGGCAAGGAGCAGTATTTAAAGTTAAACTGCCACTAATCGCTGCTTCAAAATTGAATCAAGTTAATACTGCCGATCGCGATCGCTCAGATTTTAATCTCAATGGATTGCAAACGCTGCTTGTAGACGACGACAGAGATTCAAGGGAGTTTATCGCCTTCGTGCTAGAACAGTACGGGGCACAAGTGACTGAAGCGGACTCAGCACATGATGCTTTAAACAATTTGATGCAAGCAAAATTTGATTTATTAATTAGTGATATTGGTATGCCCGATATGGATGGCTACACCCTTATTCGTCAAATTAGAAAGCAGCCACCCGAACAAGGCGGGGAAATTCCCGCGATCGCCCTGACTGCTTATGCCGGAGAAATCGATCGACAACAAGCACTAGCCGCCGGATTTCAACAACATATTTCTAAACCAATTGAGCTAGAAGTATTAATAAAGGCTATTTTGACGATAGTAAAGGTCTAGCAACCTGAATTTGAAAGTTTTTGGCGCTAACTGATAACTGTATTGATTTATAAATATCCACCAATTAGACTGTATAACAATCCAAATAGTACAAGCAAAGTTACAATAATATAAGTAAAATCTCGTTGTTGTACATAAGCTAATAGCGAACAGGCTACCCTCACAACTGGAGTTGCAATCAATATCAACAGGCCAAAAAGATAATACTACTTTAAATTATCCCGTGCAGCAGCACGAACAATGCTATTGGGGTCTTGCGTTAGTTGTTGGCAAATGTCGCGGTGAGTATTCGGGTTTTGAGCGATCGCATATCTTTCTGGCCAAAACCAAGATTTATAGTATCTTGCCAGAAATGAACTCGGTATATGAGGATTCATCAGCACCAAAAAGCGAGAAAATGATGGGCGATCGGGAAATTTTAGACATCGATCCAAGAAAGGAATCGCCGCTTCTGGTTCTTGAGTCAGTAAACTTTTAACAGCAGCTAAATTGAGTGGATTAAAGTGAAATCCCCCACGTCCTCCGGGTTGAGTAGCTAACTGAATTAGTAAATCTTTCGGCGCACCAGGGTTTTGAGCGACTGCTAAAGTTAATCTTCGATCTGGATGCTCTATAAATCTAGTTAGAATCTCGGCTGGTGTTTTCGGATGTTTAGCTACAGCTAATTTGACAATTAACTTATCGTCAGCTAGTTTTGCCAGAATTGAACCATCAACGTTAGGATGTCGAACAACTTTCGCTCTGACAGCAGTATACTCACTATTTGCTAGTTCTCGTAAATCTAAGAGAGATAAATTTGGATTTTCCAAGCTTGCTAATTGTTCTCTAAGCATCGAATCAAGTTTGGGATTCGCCAAAGCAGCTGCTCTAACTTCGGGACTGCGATCGTCAATTAACTTATCTAAAGAGTTTTGAGTAATATTGTGATGACTAGCTACCAAAACTCTCACTCCCTGGATTGGATGCTCCACTAATTTTGATAGGATTTGCGGTGAAGTGTTAGGAGCGCTTGCTAGAATTACGCCATAGTATTCTAAATTAGAAAATCTAATAAATATTGGACTATGGTCTTTATATCTACCTCTGTCAAAATCCTTAAGCATATTTTCTCGGTAGGATCTTCTCCTTCTCGAACCCATATTTTTTTGTATCAACGCAAGTAAATATAGATTAATTGTTGGGTTATTTATGGGGATGGGGATGTTTCTTACTTTTTTGCTCCAATATCTATCTTTTAACTTCGTAAACAAAGTGTCTAAATCGGTAATTACAGGGTTGGTTTGATTGGTAGAATGATTTGGTAGTTTAGTATGCCCTATTGGCAGTATTCTCGGAAGTAAATCGAAAGCTATTGATTCTCGCTGTTTTAAATAAGTAATACATTCAGCGATTAATTGAGAAACTCTAGGGTGGTTTTCCAGATTATCTAAAATCGAACGAGGTGTGTCATTAGAAGAAAGAATCTTTAATAAAGTACTTGTATATTCGTGTACTGAGATTTGATTTAAATAAGGTAAAGTGCTTTCATCAATTGCTCCTGCGTACCACAATCGCAGTTCAATTCCTTCTTCATCATTATTTAAAATAGGCAGTTGCGCTCTATCAATTTTGCTTTCCGCTAGATCGCGCCATCCAGTTTCCAACTCTCCAGCATAATTAATATGTAGCTTTGCTGCTTCAGTAATAAAAGCAAGGCTATTTTTCGCTAGTTTATCGAGTACTTTTTTGGGTGTTTTTGGATGATTTGCAATAATATTGAGAATTCCTGGAAATGCCTCAAGCTGAGATGCTGCTTGTAGAAAACTTGTGGATATTTCTGGCAATTGAGCCAGTTTAAACATCAGCCTACGTGGAATAAAAAGAATGAGATTTGGTTTCTTGTTTAAAGCCACCTTATCCCAGAAAGTAATATCATCATTGGGACAATTAAGACGTAACTGAGCAACTTCTGCAACAATATCCTCCCCAGATGTTAATAACTCCAATAATTTTTTTCTAGAAGTATTATGATGACTAGCTATAAGAATTAAAATCTCTCTCCATTCCCAAAAATCTTCAAAAGAGAACATAGTCAAATACCCTATATTCATCCGAAGATATTTAATGCCATATTGCTGCTCTAGGGAGAAGTGTCCAAAATATTCATTATTGCGAATACGCTTAATATTAGTCTCACAAATGCCAGCAGCAAATTCTAGAAAAGATGTTGGTACATTAGATGCACAAACAAGCTTTAATAGTAAGTGAGACTTTAATAGTAAGTTAAAGTTGACAATTTGCAGAGTTGATAAATCATAAGCCGGATTGCTGTTGATATTTTGCATAATTGATAAATCATAAGCCGGATTGCTAAAGAATTCTTCAGGAAATAGATGCGCTAGTCCGATTAACCATTGTCTTGGTGTATTGGGATTGCTTGCGATCGCTCTTTGCATTTCCAAATCTTTGTTAGTTCTGGCTTGGATCGCAAGTTCTGCTAATAAACTACTATCGGCGAGAGGATTTACAGCAACTAATCTCGTTAACTCATCATTAATTGCAGCTAATTCTCGTAATCTTTGTGGTGAAGTATTATGACTTTTTGCTTCTTGCTTAAGCGAATCGAATGACATTAACTTAACAATCCTGTTTTCCTATTTCAGCAATATCATTTTTAATTTACTCGGATATTTCAGTAAGTGCTAGGTTGATTTAGTAAAAGATTCAAAGCCTCTCTCCTAATTGGAGAGAGGTCAAAATTGTACTTCACGCTTGTCGAGAACCGCTACAAAAACACTCAATTAACAGTAGCCTCAGAAATAACCGTTACACAGGCATTGACTAAAGGTAACAACGGCCCTATTTGCTCTTGTCCATTCACGGCTAAATCGCTGTGACACAAATAAACTCTTTCGGATACACGAGAAAGCAAATCTGTCAAAATCCTTTGCAATCGTTGTTCTTCTGCTAATTTTTCATCTTCTGCTGTCCAAGGTTCGCCTAATCTGTCTCGCAGAAAAAACGGCGCACCAAATAAAGTAGCCGCGCCACCTTTCGCCCACAGAGGTGAACCAGCATCCAGCCAAAAATGCCACTGGTGCGATCGCCTACTAGATCGATATTGAAATATAGTAGCTAAGGTGACAGCCTTTCTCGCTCCACCAATGGGACGTACAGGGTAAGCGTTGGCGGTAATCGTACCACGCCGCAGTAGTTGAATGAATTCAATAATAGTTGTCTGAGCTGTTGTCTCAGCTGGGGTAATTTGTCGTAATCTGGTGTCAATTTCCCAATAGTGTTGGGCAGTTTCTAATAATTCCCGCAATGCTGCTAGTTGTTCGTAGGGGAGATTGCTACCATTCCATAAAAAACGTTGAATTGCTCTGTCTAACAGAGAAATAGGACTAGGAATTAGCCGCAATTCTTGTTGCGATCGCTGCTGTTCTAACCACTGTAATATCTCACTATAGGCTGTAGTCGCTGCATAGCCAATTCGATCCCAACGCTCAAAAGCTGACACTGGTAGCAAGTTGGGGCGATCGGGATGGGGTACAAAGCAGTAATCTGCAATCAAACCAGCACGTACCGGGTCAATATTTGTAGAGACGCGATGAATCGCGTCTGTTGTAGATACCCGATTCATCGCGTCTGTAGAGTTTTCTAGTGGTTGTTGTTTCCTACTCAATACAACCAGCATTTCCGCCACCGCATCCCGGTCTACCAGGCGTCCCAAGCCGGGATAAACTAGTGCCAGCATGGTGAGTAAGGCGCGAATCACGGGCGAACTAATTAAGGGACGTTGGTCATTGAGCGATTCTACTGGGATATTTTGCTTGACGAGGATTTCTACTAGAGTATAACGAGCGATCGCATCTAAACCTGGTGCAATAATTGCCACTTCTTCCGGTTGCACTTGCTGCGATTGGATGGCATTAGCAATTTCCTCTGCTGTTTGCCGCAATAATTGGGCGCGGGAGGTGGTTTGAATTGAATACACTGTTTTTGGTAAACTCAACATTACCATTGGTTCTGTGACTAATTCCACCATCTGTTTAGTCAGTTGCTCGCTCAGAGACTCTGGAGGCGGCCCGTTCAAGATTTCTACCCGACAACGCTCTGCTAACCCTTCTAAATAGTTGGGATCTGCTCCCAATCCCAATCGCACCGCACCATCAGGATTGTAGCTAAACGCGCCAACTGCACCTCGATCTAATAGCAACTCAAACAAAAGACGCGCTACGCTAGGATAGTCATCTACATCATCTGCCAGTACTGCCTGATAGCGTTTAGTTAGGTGCTGTTGGTAGTTGCGATCGCTTAATAAGTGCTGACTATAAAGTTCGGTAATAATCCCATAAGTCAGTAACCCCCTATCTAAACACCAATTACGCCAATCTAGCAGCAAAGATGCCAAAAATTCCGGCTCTAAAGTTGTGCTATTTTCCCCAAAACCCTTGGACAAAATCTGGGCAATATTTTCGCAAGGTATACCACTGTAAGCTGCTAATTGTAATAAGTCTAAGATGCGACGCACCAAGCGAGATTCATTCACTCCCGCAATACGTAAAATTTCTTCGTCTAATTGCGGACGCCAAAGTTTGGTTGCTAACTCTTGTTCGGTTTCCGGTCGCAATCTTACCGGAAACTGTGCTTTCAGGTTCAACGAGTTAATCAGCAACGGCCAAAATAAAATAACTTCATCCTGAAAAAAACCTAGTGGCGTCTTGGCACGAACCGGATATTTACCTAATGTAGATGTGATAATTATATCTCCTAATTCTCGGCGATTATCATCATTGGCAGCTAAAACTAAAACTCCTGGCTCTGTTTGTTTAAGATATAAAAATTCAGGTACATCGCTAGTTTTTTTACGCCCTGTTTTCTTTGTATAAAATGATTCAGTATATTGTTTTTTTGATCCTACCCAATTACAAAATTGCTCTACTAAGCGAGCCGTCTTACCACTACGGCTAGTGCCAACAATCCAAACCGAATGAGAAACCACAAACTTTCTCCTTGTAGATTTGTTAGTATACCTCGTGCGTTAACTTAAGGTTAATAGTCATCAAACAATGCTGAATGATTGTCTGCAATGAAAAATTCTGTTTTTAGTCAAAAAATCTATTCTTTCTTGCTTGCTGCTTATCGATGGTACTTACAGACTCCTGAACGTTCTTTACATGAAGCCTACGATGCAGCATTAAAGATTCAGGAAATAGAAGATAAGCATTTCAATGGTAATAAAATAGACATTGACTCGGCCATGTACAGTAACAGTGTGATGGATTATTTTGAGTCAGACCTCAAGAAGCTATTAAAAATTGCCAGGATGCGGCTGACGGAGTTTAGAGGAAGCCGTTGGTTTCTAAATGAAGAGAATCAAAAAGCTGCCGATAAAGCAGGTATAGAGTATCTAAGTCCTTCTTTAGTTTTGGAAAAGCTCAACTTTATCGATGGAGTGACATCTAAATACACAACAAGTTCCGATAAAACAACTTCTAACGCTTTAGTAGTACAACCTCCAAATTTACCAGTTAACTCTGTAACATCTGACGACAAATCGCTGCTCGTCAACACTCCAACATTACCACCCAAAATACCAAATCGAGATTTAAACAATAAACCAAAAGCCAAGAGCAAAACCGATACAACAGGTGTTTTACCTCGCTCTATTTTAAGTACTATCAGTCGTCTGCAAGTTGAATTAGACCCTAATTCGGAACAAGAAGTAATTCAGAGTTTTCGTCAAACTCAAAAAAGAACAATAATATCTATCAGGTTTATTTTACTATTAATTATTGTACCACTTTTAACGCATCAGATAGCAAAAGCTTTTGTAGTTGGGCCAATTATTGAGAGATTTAGAAGCAGTGAGGAAATGCAGATATTTCTCAATTCGGAAATGGAAGAGGAAGCCCTTTTAGAATTAGAAAGATTTGAAGAAAAGCTCAAGTTTGAAAATCTCATTGTCAAAGCTCCTCCACTGTTACCTGAGCAGATGGAGACTGAAATGAAAAAAAAGGCGAAAGAGCTTGCTGAAGAATTTCGTCACGAAAGCTCTGGTGCGATCAAAAATGTTTTTGCAGATATGTTCTCGGTGGTTGCTGTGATCTGGCTTTTGCTAGTCAGTAAGTCTTCTATTGCTGTGCTAAAAGATTTCTTTGATAACATTGTCTATGGACTTAGCGATAGCGCCAAGGCATTTATCATTATTTTATTTACTGATATCTTTGTCGGATTCCACTCTCCTCATGGCTGGGAAGTCTTGCTAGAAGGAGTATCACGCCATTGGGGATTACCGGCAAATAGAGATTTTATCTTCTTATTTATCGCTACATTTCCGGTGATTTTAGATACTATCTTTAAGTATTGGATCTTCCGATATTTGAATCGGATATCGCCCTCTGCTGTTGCGACTTACCGTAATATGAATGAATAGGGAATAGGGAATAGGGAATAGGGCATTGGGCATTGGGCATTGGGCATTGGGTAAAATTTTTGGTGTTTGATTTTGGAATTTGAGCGAGGTGGGAAAATTTTAAAAATCTTGAATCTTGATGAAAAAGATATTTGCTAGGCTAGGAAAGTTTAACAAAACTATCGCTATCAGTCTACCTGTGATTTTGTCGATTTTACTGGTGCGGATGCAATCTTTCACGCATCAGGAACTCATTGCGCCAGAATGTCAGGTGAAAAAGTGGGATATACCGGTGTTTTTGACTGCTGAAAATCAAGATGCATTTTTGCAAAAACAAAAATTACCATTAATCCATAGACTACCAATTACTTGTTGTCAAAGTGATGCCTCTTGTCTGGATGAAGTAATTTATGGCAAAATACTAGAGAAAAAGGCACTGATCGGTGCGATCGCTCGCAGTCTCCAATATCTGCAAACAGCTAATGCTGCGGCTGCTTATCAAAACTATCCGGTGGCTGGGATTACGCGCGATCGCGTCATCAAAAGCTTGCAAAGATTCCGCGAACTCCTATTAAAAACCAATTCTGCAACAGAATTACATCAAGCCATTGAGCGAGAATTTGTTCTTTACCAGTCAGTCGGTAAAGATAATCACGGTTCCGTTTTATTCACCGCCTATTATGAGCCACTTTACGCAGCCAGTCGCGTCCCCACAACAGAATATCGCTATCCTGTTTATCGCTTACCTCCCGATTTCAACTCTTGGACTAAGCCTCATCCGACACGCGAGGAGTTAGAAGGAGCTGATGGTTTACAAAGTGCAAAAGGGAAATTGCGAGGATTAGAGTTGTTTTGGTTTCGCGATCGCCTCGAACCATATCTAGCTCAAATTCAAGGTTCAGCGAAACTTCAGCTTCCCGATGGTACTCAAACCACAATTGGCTATGCAGGTAACACCGCTTATAACTACAAAAGTATTGGGCGAGAATTAATAGATGATGGCAAGTTACCGCAAGAAGGTGTAACGATGCCAATTATTCTCGATTATTTCCAAAAGCATCCCCAAGAATTAAATATTTATATTCCGCGCGATCGCAGCTTTGTTTTTTTTCAAGAAAATCACGGTGAGCCAGCCCAAGGTTCTATTAACGTACCATTAACAGCAGAGCGTTCTATTGCTACAGATAAATCTCTTATGCCTCCTGGGGCTTTAGCATTGATTCGCGCTTCCATTCCCTTTGTTAATCCTACCGGAAAAATGCAGGAGCGCATTATCAGCCGCTATGTTCTCGATCAAGATACCGGAGGTGCAATTAAAGGTGCAGGTAGAGTGGATTATTTTTTAGGTACTGGGAAAATCGCAGGCGATCGCGCTGGTGTTACAGTCAGCAATGGACAATTATTTTATCTCTTACTTAAATCCAAAAATTAAACACACTCGCATTTTAATACTAAAATTCCCGACTTCTCTAAAAAGTCAGGAATTTTAGCCTTTTGGTGAAAATGAAACATCCCTTCGGGTTCGACAGTTCCTCATGGGGGGAACCCCCAAGACCGGACTGCCTCACCATTCCAAATCAATGGAACGCTTACGCTGTATTCATTTTGAATTTTGAATTTTGTTAGCGCAGCGTTAGCGAGTCTGCGAGCGTCATTTTGAATTCCGCCTTGCGGTACTAGGCTTCTAAATCCATGTCACTATCATCATCGTCATGATCGTAAGGGATATCGTCAAGGTCTATCATTTCGGAAATTTCTTCTACTTCAGTTAGATACTCAGATTCTTGATGTTCGCGTTCGATTAGACGACCAGTTGACTTCAGCCATTCCAAGAGAATAAATTCATTACTTGTACGAATTACAGGCGCTCGCTGGTTACGAGGTTCTTCACGCAGAGGACTTATAGGCATAAAAAAAACTCACTTTGAATTTACAGGTTAGCTTACAAAAACGTCAAAATTGTACATTAAGCTTAAAAGTCTTGTATGACAAGTCTTTTATCAACAGACAAAATATGACCCATTGAAGTTTTGTCTCAAGTCTATTTAGCTACTTACCATGAAAATGTCCAGATGTCAGTTTTAATTATAAATCTTTCAACGGATGCAATATATATTACAAAGCATTTGGTACCTAGACGAGAGTTTCATACATATCAGAGGGTAATGCAGACAGTCTATTCGCTACAGCGACTGCATCAGCTAAGTTACTAAATTGACACCGGACTATCTCTTGTCCATTTCCTGAAGGGAATCGTTTCCTAGCTTTATTAGCTACAGCACAAATAATTGCTAAAGCTTTGGCGAACCCGTCTTTTGTCAATATTCTTTCTTGAGCGAACCCTTCAACAGGGATAAGACAAACCTCAAACCGATAGCCAGGTCTGGGAGAAACAGCTATGTCGATATATGGTTTATCTTCTTTTCTGATTCGGCGTAAATATTTGGCTGTTGAATTAGGATCGTGCAAATCAGTCCCAAGGGCGTAAGTAAAAAAGCAATCTTCTGTGAGGGACTCAGGACGAGTAATTATATCCGTGGGCATAAGTTCCAGTAGTATCCGTATGTTGTCTGCGTGTATGACACACTAGACTTGTCCGTTCTTAGTAACACATTTTCTTTGACAGTTAAGTGTATTAGTGTCACGCGAGATATTACAATACATTGCGACTAACTAAAATTTCAAATTTTGGAATACTTGTGACATCAAACACCATCAGAATCAGAGGGTGTAGAGATTTAGATTCAAACAGGAGTCTATATAGTCAGTCACATGACCGAAAATATTTCTCAACAAATAAAATCATAACATAGTTGACGCCAAACCCTGCGATCGCATCACCTGACAGCATCGGTAAATACCTAAAAGCGATCGCGATCGCAAACTATCTGAATATTTATTTATACCCATCAACTTATAAACTTCAATGGTACTCAATTTACAATCTCTCCTTGAATTAGATCGACTGCTAAAAATTTAGCTATGTACTGTTGTAAATGCCCTATATTTCGTAATTATTCAGGGCAGATTAATGAATTATTTACATAAATCACCCCCTAAATAAAACCCCAGGATTATAAATATAATCCTGGGGCATAATGTTTAAATAATAGTTTTGATGACGATTTTATTTATTTATTCAGAGAAAAATCAATAGTCTTTACTTAATATGTAGTTTTGCTTATTAAGATTTTTTAGAGGTTTTAATCAGTATTTAATAGACTTTACTAATTACTTGACAAACTACACACTATTAAAACTTATTTTCAATCTAGAGTTTGTGACTATTTCTGTCAAAATTCTGGATTTCTCACCGATTTTTGTGTTTTTCACGACATCCAAAAAAATAATTAGTGGTTTATGCTACCTAACGGAATCATTAATCGTGCCTGCCATTCACGTTATTGACTCACTTCTAGTACGGTTTTTGTGGTGTAGAAAAACAGGCTTTCTGAGTCTTTTTTCAATAAAGCTATACCAACATCTTAGGCATTTTTTTACTAGTGTTTAAGCTAACAAGCTATACCAATCTTAGATAAAAAAGCGCTCAACATATAGGTTAATGCGTAGCAATATCTCGTAGGTTAAAGAGTAAAAACCAATACATACCAGATGTTGGGGCCTTGGATTTTGTTCTTCAAAGGCCATTTGCTTTTCCCTTTAAGGTAGGAGCGCAATGCCTTGCGCCCTTACTGCTGTAACTCCACCAGAAAAGTCGGAAAATCCTTCTAAATCTGTGGTTTTCAAACCTATATGTATAGCAATCATTTTTCAAATTGGTATTAGTCATGAGTAGCAGCCATCACAAAATCCGTTAGAACTAGCTACTATTCCGTCTCTACCAAACTTTTTTGAGGTATTCAATGAACAAGATTAATCTGTACAAACAACACCAGACCAAAAATCAGGTATTGATTTTTACTTCTTTGACTGTTTTGGCTTCTTCATTAGTACTACCCTTCCAACAAGCCTTTGCTGCAACATTGACTACTGTTGTAAATTTCAATGGCACCAACGGAGCTACACCAAGAGCTGGTGTGCTTAAAGGCAACGGTACTGATGACAATCTTTATGGAACTACTTCTGCTGGTGGCACTTCTGGCAAAGGAACTGCATTCAAGTTAACTGCTACTGCTTACACTACTCTAACTACACTAATCAACTTCACCGGGACCTCTGGAATTAACAAAGGGACTAATCCAGTTGCTAGATTATTCCAAGCAGCCGATGGCAATTTATATGGGGCAACCTTTACAGGTGGTACAAGTGACCTCGGCAGTGTGTTTAAGTTGGCGAAAACGGCTTTTACAACCCTGACAACTCTTACAAATTTCACAGGCACTAATGGGGCTAACCCAGCAGGCCGACTGATTACAGGTGCTGATGGCAATTTGTGGGGGACAAGCTCTACAGGTGGGGCTAATAATAAAGGAACTATATTCAAGGTTTCGCCAACTACTGGGGCACTCACCACCATCAGAAGCTTCAGCGGTACTGATGGAGCAACTCCATTAGCAAGATTGCAACTGGCTACCGATGGAAACTACTATGGCAGCGCCTCTGCCGGTGGAGCAAGTGCTAAAGGAGTTGTATTCAAGTTAACTCCCGCAGGAATACTTACTTCATATAGCTTTAATGGCGCCAATGGAGCAAATCCGCAGTCTGGATTAATTGAAGTTAGTGGATTCCTCTATGGGACTTCTAAACTGGGTGGAGCCAGCAATAAAGGAGCTGTATTCAAGGTTCCCATCGGTGGCGGTACACCCGTTTTAGTTGCCAGTTTTAATGGCACCAATGGGGCCAACCCAACGGCTGCACTCATAAAAGCAAGCAATGGTAACTTCTATGGCACAGCTTCTGCTGGTGGGGCAAGCAACAAAGGAGTTATTTATCAGCTGACTGGAGCAACCATCACTGGCTTAATTAGTTTCAATGGCACTAATGGGGCAACACCAGAGTCCACGCTAATTCAACTCTCAAATGGTGCCTTTTACGGTACTGCCTCTTTTGGCGGTAGTTCTAATCTAGGAACTGTGTTTAAGTTTGTAATCTAGTTTCAAATCTAATCGGCGTGTAGAAAATGGTAAAACGTAGATTTGAACGTCTACCTCTACCATTTTTCTACAATCGATCTAAACTTTTCAAGACAGATATTTTAATTTTGATGACTCAATATTGTTTCATATTATGTTCGCTCCGAAGAACCCTAAAGAACCAAAGCTACGCTTGGTCTGCCCTAAGAGCAAGCCTATGGTGTACATACAAGTCTGAAACATTTATATCGCTTCGCTCAGATACCTATGAGGTGGAGAAAGTCAAGGCTTGGAAGTTGGTCGCTCGAAGCTATCTGTATGAGAAGATTGAAAAAATTCTCAAAGTCGAGAGGAATCTACCAGTTTAATCTCGATACTTGCAATCCAGCTTCTCAAATCGGAGAAATTTCGTTTTAGATAAATCTTAATATCATGTTAACTTAACTTCAGAATACTGATGTAGAATATAGAACTTTACTACAGGTTTATAATTTGATTAATAATGAAATGATGTTAAAGTATGTTGAATTGTAATATTTGTAAAATTTGATACAAACAAGGATAAATCATAGTACACCATAGGAAAATTAGCAAATGTTTAGACAAAGTTCTCACAAGAGAAACTTTTTCAAAGCTTTAACTGTTAGTGCGGCGAAAGAATCTCCCAAGTTAAGACGGGCATTTAAATCCTGTCTGACTATTCTGCTTGAATCTGTACCTTTTTTGATTGCTTGTGCTGTATTGGTTAGCGTTATCAGCCTCAAAAGTCCTATCTTGCTCTTTTGTTTACTGGTTGGAAGTTTAATTGCTCTCATCACCCAGCAAATTGGTCAGCAAGTGAATTTACCAAGGCGATCGCTAATATTATTACAAATTTTAGCAGCAGCGATCGTTCTAAGTTTATATTGGTTAGACTGGTTTGCAGCCCCCGCACAAGCTCAATTTTTTGGAAAAGCTGAAACCTTTTTCAAAGAGAGCTTCCGTGGTTCAATAACCAATGGTAACGATCCCAACTTCGCAATAAGTTTGATATTTAATGTGTTGCGGGCGATTTACTTACTCTATATTGCAATTTCCCTAGTTGGTGTGATTAACGCAGTGCGTAAAGATGAAGATTGGCAAAGCATTGCCAGAACTCCCCTATTAGTGGTTGTTGCTGTTACCATTGCTGATGTACTCACAGGCTTTGTAATTGGCACTGGTCCTAATAAATAATTCAGATATTTCAAATGCCTCAAGAGCAGGAACAAGAATTTCGTCCAGTCAATCAGGTTCTAGGAAGCCAACCTTCACTAGGGCCAATTCCTGCCGATCAAATTCTTCCTTGGACGGTAATCGCCTTAGCCTCCTATTTTACTATCAATGGAATTTTCGGGGGGTTTTTCCAAGAAGAATTTCAAAAATGGTTGTGGACAGTACTAATGACTGGTTGGGGAATCGGAACTTGGTGGATCTTAACTGGTGGTAGGAGTTGGAGTTTTTTAAGTAAATTTATCGGAGTTCCCACTTGGACAAGAGGCTTTGCTCGTTATCAAAGCTTATTGGAAGTTAACCATGAAGCAAAAAATCGGAAAACAAAGCGTCAGCGTCGCCGGAAATGAAAGTAGATTAACACCATTTGAAGATGCCTTGCACTTGGCAACAATGCTGCGTGTCGCCATGAATGGACGTGATATTGGCGCTTACCTGTTGACAAAAGGTACTCAAAAAGATCGGTTCTGCTTTGTTTTTGGTTTTGATTGTAAGGGAATTCATACCACCTTAAGACCTGAACAAATTGATACACTTTTTAATAACATTGAAGCCGGATTAAAAGACATTCCTAGTGGTGAAAGGATGACGCTGCACTTGGGTTCTTTTAGTTCAGATAAAGAGCGCCAAAAAGAGTTAGCGACATTAATCAGAAATGCATCATCGCGAGACATTAAATATTTGTTGATGGCGGAAAGAGCCAGAATTAAAGAACTGACTATTTCTGGAATTCGTAAACCTAAATTTTTACGGATTTATGTAACTTACACCATTGAATCTAACTCGCAACACGCAGATGATTGGATAGAAAAGCTTTTAGTCAAAGCAGAATTATGGTGGTTGAAATTTAAAGGCGATCTTTTAGAAGTAGAAAATCAACGCATTGAAACTTTGATTACAAATGCTTACAATCAGGGTTTTCTCCGTTGGGAACAAATCTTATCTAACAAAATGGGATTGGATGTCAAACCTTTGACAGCTGATGAACTTTGGGGGGAAATCTGGAAAAGGTTTAATGATACTCAGCCAATAGATATTCCCCAGTTAATGACTTTAGATGAAGAAGGATTACACGAACAAGTTAATTCCGATTTAGCTAGTACTAAATTACTTCTAGACAATATTCACGGCACAACTTTGCTGATGGAATCTAGTGTACCTTGTGCCGATCGCCGTTGGGTTAATGTTAACAATCGTTATATTGGCGCATTGTCATTTCTGGAAAAACCCGGTGGTTGGGTTAATAAATCGGCTCAACTGCGCTATTTATGGGAACTGTTGGCCAGAGAAACAGTAGTAGATACAGAAATATTTTGTGAATTGACTGCTGCCAATCCAGCTTTGGTAAAAACGACTCTGCAACGAGTGCTGAAGCAGTCAAACATGACAACAATTCTGGCTCAAGAAAAAAGTAAAACTATTGATGTCAATGCTCAATTAAAGTTGAAGAAATCGGTAGCAGCACAAGAGCAGTTATTTGAAGGTGCAGTCCCGATTTATACGAGTATTGCCATTTTAGTACATCGTCCAACTTTAGAAAAATTAGATGAGGCGACAAGATATATTGAGAACTGTTTTCAACGTCCAGCCAGAGTAATTAGGGAAACTGAATATGCCTGGAAAATCTGGCTGCAAACTCTACCGATAGTTTGGGAGGGTTTATTAGCAACACCCTTCAACCGTCGCCAGCTATATTTAACCAGTGAAGTTCCAGGATTAATGCCGCTAGTTTTAAGTAAAAAAGGTGATAGACAAGGTTTTGAGTTGATTGCTGAAGAAGGCGGAACACCTATACATTTAGATTTATTTAATCAACACAAAAATTTAGCTTTGTTTGCCACAACTCGTGCTGGTAAATCGGTGTTGGTGTCAGGGATTTTAACTCAGGCTTTAGCACATGGAATTCCAGTTGTGGCGTTAGATTTCCCTAAACCCGATGGGACATCTACTTTCACTGACTACACAGAGTTTATGGAGAGGAATGGAGCCTATTTTGATATTTCCAAACAATCAAATAACTTATTTGAGCAGCCAGATTTGCGATCGCTAGAAGCAGAACAACAGCGCGATCGCTTTAACGATTATACCGCCTTCCTGGAATCAGCGTTAATGACAATGGTTCTGGGATCGTCCACTGAAAGTCAAATTTTATCGCAAACCGTGCGATCGCTACTCAACTTGGCTTTAGAAGCCTTCTTTAGAGATGAGGGCATCAAAGAGCGATATAAACAGGCGATGGCGGGGGGATTTGGCACTCTTGCTTGGCAAAAAACCCCCACTTTAAAAGATTTTCTCTTTTTCTGCTCGCCAGAACACTTGCAGCTAAGTTCTTTAACTGGGAGAGTCGAAGATGCTCTGAGTCAAATTCAGTTACGCTTACGCTTTTGGCTTTCTAGCCGCGTGGGACAAGCCATTTCTGCACCATCCAGCTTTCCTACCGATGCACAACTTTTAGTTTTTGCTCTTAGAAACTTATCAGATAGTGAAGATGCAGCCGTACTATCCTTAAGTGCTTATTCCGCCGCACTCCGACGCGCATTAAGTAGTCCAGCTTCCATATTCTTTATCGACGAAGCACCAATTTTGTTTGAGTTCGAGCAAATTTCTGATTTAGTTGGTAGAATTTGTGCGAACGGCGCTAAAGCCGGCATCAGAGTCATCTTATCAGGACAAGATCCTGACACCATTGCTAAATCTAAAGCTGCATCGAAAATATTGCAAAACCTGACAACACGGTTGATTGGACGCATTCAGCCAGTTGCAGTAGATAGTTTTGCAGACATCTTGAAATATCCCCGCCAAGTTATTTCTCGTAATGCCTCAGAAAGCTTTTTTCCCCGCAAAGAAGGCGTTTATAGCCAATGGTTATTAGATGATAACGGAATTTATACATTCTGTCGTTACTATCCAGGTTACGAACAATTGGCAGCAGTTGCTAATAACCCTTATGAACAAACTGCACGTAGCCAAATGATGCAACTTCATAGTGATAAATATGAAGCAATTTCTGCTTTTGCACGTCAATTAGTGGCTACTCTGCGTAGTAGTTAATTGGCTTATGTAAGTAGTTAATAATCAATCAAAGAAGTTTGGATTTTAGATTTCTGATAGTGTAACGTTAGCGAGTTACGAGCGTCTTTTAGATTTACTGCACCCATTTTTTGGTTATAGCTTAGAGGATGTTTGAAAAGCCATGATTGATGTATGAAATATTTTTTACCCCACCCTAACCCTCCCCTTGGAAAGGGGAGGGAACTAGATTTCCGGTTTCCCCCCTTGGAAAGCGAGGATTAAGGGGGGTGATTAAAATCACAGCCAACCACTTTTCAAACAACCTCTTAGGAATTTTAGATTTTAGAATAGCGTCGAAGGTTGAACCGAAAAACTAATTCTATTATCCAAAATCCAAAATCAGCACGGTTCAAAAGCTAAATTTTTATCTCACTATATAATGTAGTCTACCTTTTTCAAGTACAGATATATGCAAAAAACTACCATTTTTACTTTCACCTTGCTATCCCTGGCAATACTACCAGCAATTGCACAAGTTCAGACGGGCGGATTAGGTCAGGTTTTGACTGACTTTCAATCATATTCCCAAGATATGCAAGATTACTTTCAACATAATAATTTGAAGGATACCTTAAACCCTTTAGAACAAAGCCAGAGTCAAACTGCTATTAACAGTGCCAAGGGAGATTTGAAGATACCTAACCCCGTTGCTGCGGGACAAACAATTCGTGATGATTCAATTAACTACTCTTATAATTCAGATGCTAAATCAAGTCGCTTTGAGAATAATGCAGCAGTACGGGGAAATTTAGTTAGTAATGAACTTAATCGTATAATTACCCGTGGAGTAGCGGTAGGTGTTCTCGGTAAAAATGGACAAATTCGGACAAAAACGAAGTTAGAAAGTACTCAGGACAGTCTGGAAAAAATTGAAACATCGATGAGTGAGATTCAACAAGCCGTTAGTAACATGGGCTCCTCTTTCAGTGGTGTTGCTCCAACTACTGGTATTCCCGGATTAGCACAATTGCTAGGTTCTATTCAATCGCAAACTGTTCAAATCCAAGAAGAACAAGCAAAAATCGTAGCTGAAACATTTGCTCAGACATTACAAACGAATCAGTTTTTGCAATATTCCAACTTAAATTTAGCAAATATTTCTCAGCAAGCGGAAGAAGCTAATCGCGCTCGAAGAGTAGAAACATCTACAGAAGCAGCGCGACTTTTACGAGCGACTTCTCAACTAGATTTGTTTGGCAGAAACGTTAATAATAAGGATTTGAAGCTAAAAAAACTTTAACTTTCCAGAGAAATTTTAAAATCCTTTAACTTATGACAAGCCAACAGAAAATCTAAAAAAAGTTTGGTAGAATGCGTTACCTTCCTAACGTACCTACTAAATCTCAGAAAACAGCCGATAAACTAAAAATGCAAATTGCTATTAAACTATTTTTTGCCCAAGTAGGTATCGATCAGATTCTCGATAGTGGTGCCGCAACTTCCCAAAGTATTGCCGATGGTTGGGACAAACAATGGCTGGATTTATTACAAAATAACACCAGTAATAACTTGTATGGAGCGCTGACAAATCTGGGTATTTTTTTTGCTGTAGGAACCTTGTTATTTTTTATGATACAATTCCTCAAAGACTTAATATCCTACGAATATACCCGTCCCATATCAGCTTTAATTTGGCCTTTTATTGTGGTAGTACTCTTAAGTAATTCAGGCAATGGAAGTATACTGTCTAATTTGACGTTAGGAGTGCGAAATTTTTTAAACGGTGTGAATCAGCAAGTAGTGGTTTCAGCAGATGCAAATAATATATATCAGCAAGCACTGAATATGAGTGTTGCTGAAGAAGTAGCTGGTTCTTTACTACGTCCTTGTCAATCGTTAACTGGTGAGCAACAAAGTCAATGTTTTGTGAAAGCTGCCGAAAAAGTTAACGTTCTCTGGCAAAAATATAGAGATACTTATGGAAATCAAAGCTGGATCAATAGACTACAAACTAAGGTAGATAATATCAGATATGGCACTGGCATTGTATCAGAAACCTCTTTTAATTCTCTGTTAGGTTCTACAGTGCAAACGAGCATTAAAAACTTTTTAGTTTCCTTACAATATGCCTTCCAAAATTTAATAGAAGCTACTATGTTGTTAATAGCAGCTTTAGGGCCAATAGCTGTAGGCGGATCTTTGCTACCTGTAGCTGGTAAACCGATTTTTGCATGGCTGACTGGATTTCTATCTATTGGAATCGCCAAAATTTCCTTCAATATTATTGCTGTGCTAACTGCCGCAGTGATTGTCAATGGCCCAGGTCAAAATGCTAGTGTCGATCCCGATTTAATGTGGTTCATAATTTTTCTGGGAATTTTAGCACCAATTTTATCTTTAATTGTGGCTGCTGCTGGTGGTTTTGCAGTCTTCAGCGCAATTAACAGTACGGCTTCTTTAGTAAAGGAGAGGATATAGGAAATTCAAAATTCAAAACTTGTACTGAGCGTAGCCGAAGTATTCAAAGTTCAAAATTAATAAACTAGTTACAACACCTGTAACTAGTAAGTATATGCAAAACATCATATATAATAGCTGAAGTTTTTGCAGTAGGAGGTGAGGAAATGGTGCGTTTACTGGAAAAAAGACAAAAAACAGCAAATGTTTTGACATTGTTTGCGATCGCAACCTTCAGTTTACATATATTAGTTTTATTTTTATTCTTATTACAAGGGCTAAATATTCGCCAACTCAGTTTGAGAAAACCTCCTAACTTTGTGCAATTAATCAATGGTAAACCAGTAGCTAATATTGATGATTTAGCAAGAGAACCAGAAGCAATTCGCCAATTTATCAGCAAAACGATGATATCAATGTTTAGCTGGTCTGGAACCTTACCACCACAAAATATTGAAGAAGTCGCAAGCCCCAAACCCGATTTAGGAATACTGATTAACACACCTCAAGGTGGTAGCCAAAAAATTACTACCAGCACTTGGGTAGCTAGTTTTGCCTTATCAGAAGATTTTCGCAAAGGTTTCTTAAGCACAGTTGCAGAAATGACACCGCCAGAAGTTTTCTCAGAAAATCCTAACCAAGCGATGACTTCACAACTAGTAATTAAGAGAATTTATCCGCCAAAACAAATTGCACCAGGAAAATGGCAAGTGGGTATGGTAGCCGACTTAGTTCAAAAAAATCGAGTTGGTGGTGCAAGACTTATAACTCCTTTTAATAAAGATTTCCTTGTACGTGCATCAGATTATTTCGCTAATCCCCAAGCCGACAATAGCACCGACTTGCAAAAAGCAATTTATAGTGTCCGCACTGATAGACTAGAAATTTATGAAATTCAGAATTTATGTTTGCTAGATGATTACAACCCGAACAGAAATCAATCACAACAATGCAGAACTGGACAAACATCTGATAGTTTTATCAGATAATCAATTTTTGACGTGAAAATAGTTCAGTATTATAATTCTACGAACGATTATTAATGCAATTACTCAAACCAGAAAATAATAAAAAAAATAGCCCTTTACCGTTGTTGGCAGTAGGAACCTTTGGTTTACATCTATTTACCTTGCTGTTACTAATATTTCACTGGTCTATGTTACAACAGTTAGGCCGACAACTCACACCTCAAAGTTTAGTGCAACTTGTTGATGGTCATGCGATAACGGTAGACCCCCAAGCCAATTTAGAGCGGCAACCAGAGACGATTCGGCGCTTTGTGGGTGAAACTATGAGTTTAATGCTTACCTGGTCACAACAACAGCCGCCAACACAAGTCTGGGAAATTACCTCACAACTGGTAGCTGATGATTTTAAAGAAAAACTTAAGTCAGAAATTACTAATTTAAATCCAGATAGCCAATTTGAAAATGTTAATCGAGGAGCGGAGAATGTCTTAGTAATCCAAAAAGTTTCTCAACCTCAAGAAATAAGTAATGGAAACTGGAAAGTAGAGATACTTGCCAATCAATTAATTTTTAACAGTTATGATAAATTAGGGAAATCAGTTTCCTTTAATAAACAAATTTTAGTTAGAGCAATAGATCGACCTGTAACTTCACTACCAAATGCAGCACTACCGTCGGAGTTTGCAGCTTACCGCCTTGGAGAAGCCAGATTAGAAATTTATAATATATGTGAAATTAAAGATAATAATTGTTCTGGAAATCCAAACAAGGCTCTACCATGACCCGATACTCAATTCCTGCCGAAACGCCTCCCCAAAATGGATTTACTCTAACTACCGACGATCGCCAACCAGAAGTAGAATCTGTAGATTGGGAATCGCGGATGTCAAGGTTGGTCGGTTTTGAAGAAGAATCTTCTTCTAGTGATATCCAAGGATCGGAAGACTCTGCAACGCCGCCAGAGCCTCTATCTCTTCCACAAGAAGTTCAGACTAAGCAAGCACTCTCATCTAATCCCTTTGCCAAGTTAGGCTTGGTAGGGGCTGCTACCTTAGCGATCGTTTTGGTGGGTGGTGTGTTTTTGTCTCAGTTGATGAGTGGCAACAATCAAAAGCCAAAAACTATTGTTTCTCCACCAGTGCAAGAGCAGCCTACTGATGAATCCATATCTCAACAGATGGCAGCCCAAGTAGATACTCTCAAAACGAAATTAGCCCTGACTGAACAAGCACAGATGGTGAAAGATGCCCAACAACAGCTGAGAATTGCCAAATCAACGCCGACAGTAGCCTTACGACAACCCTCAGTTAGCCAAAAAGCGATCCCAACACCTCCACCAACAGCTTACGTACCTCGGACAGTGACAGTTGAGCGCATCATTAGAGTACCTGCTTCTCAACCTTCGCGATCGCCCCAGCTACCAGTTGTGACGCCAAATACTCAACCTCCAAATACTCAAACTGTAGTTAATATAACTCCACCATCTCCACCAAGCCCATTTGCAGAGTGGGCAAGGTTAGCAAAGTTAGGTAGCTACGGTCAAGTCAATCCTAGCAATCAACCTACTAGTAACATAGCTACTTTGGAACCTGCAACCAATGCGCAGCCGCAGCAAGAGGCAACAAATCCCAATCCCGAACAAAACACCCCACAACCGGCGGAAAATTCTGCGGTCAGTCAAGCTCAACCGCAGGGAGAGAAATCTGTAGCAGTTGGGAGTAGTGCTAAAGCTGTGTTAGCGACAGCAATCTTTGGCGAAACTACTAATAAATCAGGCGGTGGTGGTGATGCAGATGAAGCGAAAAACGTATTTGTAATCCGATTGAAAGAACCACTAAAATCTACTGATGGTACAGTTGCTCTACCCGCAAACACCGAATTTTTAGCTGAAATTGGTTCGCTTTCCGAACAAGGTCTTTTGCAGATGAACGTAGTCAAGGTTATCTCGCAAAATAATGGCAATCGTACAGAACAAAGCTTACCCAACAATGCAATTATTCTTCGCGGTACTCAAGGTAAACCTTTAATCGCAAATAAATATCCCGGTCAAAGTTCGTCTATAGCCTCTATGGATGCAGGACTATTCGTTTTGGGAGGAATTGGTAAAGCAGCAGAGTTAGTAAATCGTAGTGATAGTGAATACCAATATCCAACAATTAACCCCACCACCAACCCTGATGGCTCTTCTAACGGTAACGTCACCAGTGCATATCCTATTTTGGTCACTAAGAACAGACGCAACCTTGGAGCTGCGGTTTTAGAAGGTGGTATGAACTCTGTAGTACCCCAAATTGCCCAACGCAATCAACAGGCGATCGCCCAAATGTCTCAACAAGGTGGTGTTTGGTTTTTGCCAGCAGGCACAAATATTGAAATATACGTTAATCAAGCAACTCAGTTTTAAGAGGTAATATTTATAGCAATTTTAGATATTTGCAACCATGAAAAAGAATATTAATTTGTCAGGAGATAACCCAAAGCGTTCTTATTTCCTACCTATAGCTTCCTTAATTTTCTCGGTTGCTATGTTCTGGTTGGTAGGTCGCGCTGTAGCTAATAACGCCGTTCTGCGTTCCATCTTTTCCTGTCAAGCACAAGGGTTAGGGGGACTTGTACCTACGGTTGATGTCTGGTATCAACAAGGAACAAATTTAAGTTTTATTCCAGCTGGAGAAGTAATTAAAAAAGTTTGGTTAAATGACCCATCACAGGTAACTATGGATTTTGATGGGCCAGTATGTATGCAGTTCGGTCAAGAAGCTAATAATAATTCAGGAGATTGTAAAAACTCCGCAGCAAATGTAATTCAACTCAGACGAATTCAAAAACTGGACATACCTGGACTTCCTCCCGCTAGCAATACACTTTTAACAGTTGTTACCGAAGCGCAAGGTAAAAACAAGTTGTATACTTTTAAAGTGATATATAAAACAGATAATCCTGAATATCACACCTTAGCAATTTTTCCCGATCCTTCTGGACAGGAAGGAGCTTGTTCGAGAGTTTTACAATAAAGTTATAGCAAAATTACCTGATAGCCACAGAAGTTTCGCCTCAAAAAAAGCATTAATACCTACATATATCTGCATTGTGGTCGATCGAAAGCCCTGCTATAATTCCCTCCTTCTAAAAAACGGTTATACCAATTCTCTATGAAAATGCGCCTAATTATTTTGGGAGATAGCGAATTATCTTAAGAAAACCTTTGCGTATCTACCCTGCAAGAAAGCGTACCACTTCGTGGAAGCAAGCTACGCGTAGCGTCTCCAAGAGTTGCGCCTAT
>NZ_JAVRCK010000029.1:0-4600 GCF_034530815.1 Nostoc sp. DedSLP03 | reverse complement strand
GCGTACCACTTCGTGGAAGCAAGCTACGCGTAGCGTCTCCAAGAGTTGCGCCTATGCGTTGAAAAAAAATCTAGGATTTGGCGTTGCTTTATAAAAAAACGGTATTAGGAAAAATTTAAGTCTTTGGGCAGTTTTCTTTCTTTACGTAGCACGGTTAAGATGACGTGTGAGCTAATCTTGTAGTGTAATCAATTGAAAAACGCTATAACTTAACAGATTTAACTGACTCAGGCAGTTTTAGCCTACATCTTTATAAATCTTCAGACAAAAACTAACCACAATTTCCAAATCCGTGTAAATATAAAGAAAAGCTTAAGAGGTTACAGACTCATGGTGACAGCGAAAATGATGCAACAGCTTTGGGCTGTAATCGAGTCTACCCAGGTTAACACCCTGCTCCAATTTGACGATGCTGCTTTAGTACAATTGCTTCTCCAGCAGTTAAAAGCGAAGCAGGGGCTTGATTCCCAGGCAGATAGCACGCTCAATACTTACATAAAGTCTAAACTGCCCCTAATTCGTGATACGGCTGAAGGTCGATTATCTTTAGGGCAAGGCGGCAATCATTAGTCCGAAAAATTAAATTATTGCTCGCTGCCAAGCATACGCTCAGAGTTCAAACAGTGGAATATTATGAATAACTGGCTAGTAATTGCCCTAGTAGCTTATCTAATTGGAGCAGCGATTGAAGGGGTGAGTACAGCCAGTCAGCTATCTCATTCAATGCCAGAATTAGCTAAAAACACACAAGCTCATCCTTCAGAGTCTAAGACTGAGACTAATTCAACTTGGCGAGTTGTGGCCGCTATCGCCTCAGTCAGTGTTTGTGGAGCTTTTTTGTGGCCTTGCCGCCTTTTCCACCGTTTACTTAAAGGCAATGTTCGTTCGTAAGCCTAAAATATCAATACAGTAATTCTGGAAGAAGCTCTCTCCTTCTCAGAGATGAGTTTTGAGTTTGGCTCTCGTTTATCTATGATGCACTTTGTTCGGGTTCTGTCGCTACAGGTTGCCCAATTTTTGGCTCCGTTCCCGCAAACAGTCGCTCAATATTAGTGCGATGGCGCAAAATCACATACAACCCACCGGCAATCCCAAACAGAATATAGGGTAAAGGTTGATGCAAAAGTATCATGAAAATGGAAACTGCGATCGCACCTGCAATTGAACTTAAAGAAACAATCCGCGATATTGCCACAACGACGGCAAACACACCCGCTGTTGCTAAACCTATCTGCCAACTCATTGCCAACAAAATCCCCAAGCTGATAGCAACGGATTTACCACCAGTAAAGCCTAAAAAAATTGATTTACTATGTCCTAAAATGGCAGCTAACCCAGATATTGTTACTAACCACGGTTGCCACAGTTGTGCATCTACTGTTGGAGGGATATAATTTTTAATTGGTTCAAAGTTGAACAACCAATAAACTAGAGCGATCGCTAATACTCCCTTTAAGGAATCAAGTACTAAAACCAATGCTCCCGGTCCTTTGCCCAAGGTTCTTAGTACATTAGTTGCACCAGTGGAACCGGAACCAACTGCCCGAATATCAATACCTTTTAACTGCTTCACAGCAATGTAGCCAGTGGGAAAAGAACCCAGCAGGTAAGCGATGACCACAATTGCTCCGCACAGAGTTAACCAAATAGCCATAATACAATTCAAAATTCAAAACTTGTACTGAGCGTAGCCGAAGTATTCAAAATTCAAAAAAGTCAAGAGATATTACTCTTGACCAATGACCAATGACTAATGACCAATGACCAATGACTAATGACTCATTTAAAAGTCATCATCATAGTTTCTCACTATTTTGGGGTCAGGGGCAAAGGCTAACCACAAAGGAAATTGCAGCAGTGACAAACTGATTTGTTCTTCGGAATCGTCAATGATAATTAAAGGTAATTGATTGGCTTTCGTCAATCGGTCTGCTTTTTGAGCCAGAGCGTCAGATGCCTCAAATAATACCACACCCCGGTCTGGGCCGAAATCTGGGCGACCGATTCCTAGACAATCTTGCAAGCCGCGCCGCCATTCACCTAATCGCTCCGGTGTATTAGCTAAGACTAAAGTACGGACGCGATCGCCATAGAGCTTGTGTAATATCGAAATTGCAGCTGAGGCAATCAGAATATTTTGTAAGCGGCTACCCATTGTCCGCAAACCACCCCGTCCTCCTTGGGTAAAAAACCAGTTGGAGATTCGTTCAGCGTGGATTGGTTCAAAGGTACGGCGTAGTTGCCACGGTGGCCCGTAGTAATCAGGTTTATTGCGGTATTGGTCAATGAGGCGGCGAATTTGCTTTGTGGTATCTTGAAACTGCTGTTGGGCAAATTGGGGTATTCCAGGTTGGGGTTCAGCTGGTTTAGGCTCTTTTACAGCTGGTTTTTCTCGTTCTACCACACTTGGCGTTAGTTGCAGCTGTTCAGCAGCAGAGGCCAAATCCTGTAAGCTACCCGTGAGATAATCTTTAAAACCTTGCACCCGAATTGCCAAGTCTTGGGATGTACCAGCAAAAGTGGTTCGCATCTCATTGCGGATACGTTCTTGACGGCGTTCTAGTTGTTCTACAGAAATTTGCAGGGTTTGTTTGCGTTGTTCTAACTGGACTAGCGACTCTTGCACGATTCGCCCCAGTGAGGTTTGAGTTTCACTCACCTGTGTCTGAAGGTTTTCGTAAGAAGCTTGCAGCTTGGCTATTTCTGACTTGAGAACTGCTTCAGCACTCTGCAACTCTGCAACTCGCTGCTCTGCTTCTGCATATAATGAATTATTTCCAGATCCTATTTCAGACCCCAGAGCGGCATTTTCCGCTTCTAATTGCGCTACAAACTCGCCATTTGAATTTTCTGTTAGCTCTACTGTAGAATCTACCACTTCTGCATTAGAAATAAGTGGCTCAAAATTTGTGTAGTCCTCTGATGAGCTAATGGCTTTTGTGTCTACCACTGGCTCAACTGATGAATTTACTGGATGTTCAACTGCATTGTTCTCTTCTGGTTTTTCTGCCAACCGTTCATCAATTGGTTCTGGGGTTTGAGATGCCTCTGGGTTCATAAACAATAGTGTAATTCCTATGACGCGAATAAATAGCTTTCAGAAATATTACAATTGACCTGCCATAAAAGTCCTGAGCATGAGTGCTGAGTTCTGAGTCTATATCAAAACGACTCAGAACAGATGGTAATCAGCACTAAATACGCGGACAACGTTGTTCTAAACAAGTTTTCAAGGTGTTGGGGTCAAATAAAATCGGCAAAAAGTGAATACTTTTAATTTCTTTAAAGTAAAACAAAATGGGGACTCTATTCCAAAAGATCCGCCAGTTTTGCCATTCTTGGTAGGGAAAGCGCCGAATCAGTTTTTCGCCTCTGTAAATATCTAAGTCGGTAGCGGTAAATTGCAAACGCAGCGTTAACGCCTGAAACATGAGAAACAAACCAAACAGCGTGAAAACGGAGCCTACCCAAGGTTGTACCAACAATAGTGGAATCGCGGCAATTACCAACACTATGGGTATATTGTAACTAGGCTTGAGTTCCACAGTTGATGTGGAGTTAGAAGCAAATGAACTGGTCACAGTCTTAAATCCTGCTTTGTTTATTAGGCATCTCTCCTATTTTAGGAGTCAGGAGTCAGGAGTTAAGAGTGAGGAATTATTAACTCATAACTCATAACTCATAACTCATAACTCATAACTTATAACTTCTATAGCCCGATGAATGCACTGCCAGTCCCCTGAAACATTAACCAAGAAAGAAAGAAGTTGCTAACAAATATAATCAGCAAGGCAGTCACAACAGCTGTTGTAGTTGACTGTCCTACACCTTTAGCACCTCCTGTTGTCGTCAACCCCCAACTGCAACCAATTACAGCGATTAAAATGCCAAAACAACACGCCTTAATCATGGCGCTTAAAATATCCCAGATACCAAGGAAGTTACGGGCTGAGTCTAGAAATACTGTATCAGACAGGTTGTAGATATTTGTCGCAATGATGAATCCTCCAAACATTCCCGTTATCAAAGACAGGAGGGTTAAAATTGGTAACATTAAACAGCAAGCAATAACGCGGGGAATAACTAGATAATCGATTGGATCTGTTTTTAACATCAACATGGCATCGATTTGCTCTGAGACTCGCATGGTACCGATTTCTGCTGCAAAAGCAGAACCGACTCGTCCCGCTAAAACCACTGCTGTCAACACAGGAGAGAGTTCTCGTGTCAACGCTATAGAAAGCACTCCGCCGATAATGTTTCCTGCGCCAAAGTTGATAAATTCCCGCGCCACCTGAATGGTAAACACCGCACCAACGAAAATAGCCGTCAATAAGGCAATAAATAAGGAATCTGGCCCAACTGCTGCCATTTGTTCTAAGGTGTTACGCCGATGGATTTTGCCTCTCAATAGGTGAACTAGTACTTGCCCACCCAGAAAAATCGCCGCCAGCAAACGCTGACTCCATTCCCCTAAACTGGATTTGGATGTAGTCTGGTTCAAAGTTCTGTAGCTAACTCGGTAACTGCCTTAAGAATAGCGGAAGTCATTTGTCATTTGTCATTTGTCATTTGTCATTTGTCATTTGTCATTTGTCAT
>NZ_JAVRCK010000028.1:72105-92574 GCF_034530815.1 Nostoc sp. DedSLP03 | reverse complement strand
TCGATAAATAGCTCCTCTGGAACAGGCAATGGTGGCGCAGTGACCATTTCTTCTAGCTCAGGCACTATTGACACTAGTTCGATAAATAGCTCCTCTGGAACAGGCAATGGTGGCGCAGTGACCATTTCTTCTAACTCAGGCACTATTGACACTAGTTCGATAAATAGCTCCTCTGGAACAGGGAATGCTGGGACGGTGACCGTTTCTTCTAACTCAGGCACTATTGACACTAGTTCGATAAATAGCTCCTCTGGAACAGGGAATGGTGGGACAGTGACCATTTCTTCTAGCTCAGGCACTATCGACACTAGTTCGATAAATAGCTCCTCTGGAACAGGGAATGCAGGCATTATTTCAATTCCTGGCAGGGTTAATACCAACTCCACCAACACTACTGTTATTTCTACAGTTACCCAAAACTCTACCAACGAACCTAATAAGGATTTTTCCAGTATCCCTTCTGACATTCCTTATGACAACCTGCCAGAACAATCTAGAAAGACAGAGATTACAGCAGAATCGATTGAAATAACAAGGCAAAAAGAGTTTGAAGACTTTTTAGGGAAAGGTTCTCGTGAAAAGTTCACTAATGCTAAGGATATAAGGTTTGCTTTACATGCTATAGAACAACAATTTCAGGCAATTAAAAATCAACAGAATAACAATCCTGAAAACCCGAACAATCAAAAGACACCAAAACTTGCAGTTATTTATACAGTTAGAAAATCTGATTACTTGCGAATAGTAGTGGAAACATCTCAAGGTGAATTTTTAAAAGATGTGCCAGGCGCTAAATTCAATAAATTAAAGTGTCGTTCTGAGTTACTACGTCAAATTATTAGCAAGAAAAAAATTGAAACAAAATTAGATTGCCAAAAAGTTTTAGGTGCTGACTATAAGGATTCCTATAGCGAACATGCAAAACAACTTTATCAATGGTTAATTGAGCCTATAGAAGAAAAAATTTTAGATAAACAACATATTAATACATTACTTTTCTCAATGGATAAAGAACTACGCCTCATTCCATTTGCAGCATTGCAAAAAAATAAAAAAGGACAAGAGTTTTTGATTGATCAGTATGCTATTAGCCTTATTCCCAGTCTCAGTTATACGGACATTACTTACACAAATCCCACAAAGTATAAAGTTCTGGCTATGGGAGCATCAGATTTTTCAAAATCAAGTCAGTCCGCGACTTTAGCTGCTGGAACAGCAGAGCCAAGCCAACTTTCGACCTTAGCTGCTGTTCCAGCAGAGTTAGCCATATTTAAGAAAAAAGACTTTTGGGAAGCTGACGGTTTGGTTATTAAAGATAATCAATTCACTCTAAATAATCTGAATTATTGGAGTAAAGAACGCCCATTTCGGATTGTTCATTTAGCAACTCATGCTGGATTTAAAAAAGGCAAGGATAAAAAACAAGCTGAATTTTATATTCAATTCCAGGATTTAAAAAAAACACTACAAAATTTACAATACGAGTTAAATCCACCAAAAGAAAATTTTCCAAATAAGTTAAAATGGAGCGATTTTAGAGTTGACTTACTTGTCTTGAGTGCTTGTGATACTCAACAGGGAATAGTGGGTAGCGAAACAATATTCGTTGGTTTATCAGCCAAGCTGGGTGTGAAATCAACTTTGGCAAGTTTATGGGAAGTGAGTGACCCAGGATCATTGATATTAATGAGTGAATTTTACCAGAATTTAAGCCAAGGGTTCACCAAAGTCCAAGCATTACAAAAAGCTCAATTAGATATGAAGAATGGCGATATAAAGTTTGATAAATTAAAGTCACATCTTAGATATTTACTTGATCCAAACAAAAATTCCGAACTATCAAAACTATCGGAGCCAGTAAAGCAACAACTACTTTCAATTCTGAGTTTTCTAGAAGAGGAGAAAGAAATTAGTAAAAAGTTACAGGAACCTTACTACTGGGCAACATTTACTATTATTGGCAATCCTTGGTAAAGCTTAAGAGGTTATTTAACGCCGTATGCAACTTTCTCTCAAACCTAACCACGCCAGATGCTTCAAGTCGGTAGAGCCGCCCAAGGCACTGGCTCTCCAACCCTTCCCAAAAAGCGTGAAGGGGAGCAAGAATTAAAGCCTCTCTCCTTGTAGGATAGTGTTGGCAAATTCGTGAAGGGTTAGACCCCTCACCCATAAAACCTTGCTTTTGCGTTGCTTTCCGACCCTGCAATAAATCGCAGGCTAATAGCTGAAGTGCGTTGAAACGCACTGAATTAACATGGATTGGGGATAAGGGGTTAGACCCCCTATTAATTAACCAACAGTATCCTACAAAGAGGGAGGAATGGAAGCGAGGTTTCAAGAATAAGTCGCACATCGCATTATTTATAAAGTAAATCTAAAAAGACATTGATGAACATAAAGCACTATATTTTTCTTCAGCTAGTGTTTGTTTTTACTCCATCTACTGCCCTAGCTAACCCAACTAATAAGTTAATTTCAACTGAAGCTATTAAACTGGTTCAGCTAAATCAGCCGGATACAGTAAATCCTCTAAAACCTGCCAATACGCCAATCATAGGTATTATTGAACTTAATAGTCCTACCCCCCCATCATCGCAAAACCCAACCGTTACACCAAGGATTTCGCAATCAGCTAGTCCGCTTCTCCCAATATGTCCGCCACTAAAGCAATCTCCCAATGGTGCTGCTAATGAGCAACGGCAAATCAGCAAAATTGTGGTTTCGTTTTCAGATCAACAAAAAAAGCTCATCTCGGATTCTGATGCAGAAAAGGTTCTTCAGCAGCTTAAGTTTAAAAATTGTCCTGCTACCTTGGAGCGATTATCTGCTATCAAAGATGCGATTACACTGCTATACATTGAACGTGGCTACATCACATCAAGAGCAGAATCCGCAGAAATTGGTGCGGATGGAACTGTAACTGTTCGTATTATAGAAGGGAAAATACGCGATGTCTTCGTTACTGACTATGAGGAAAAGCGAATTGAGGATTCAAGAAAGCATTATGTTCACAATCGCGTAAAACTTGGTATAGAAACTCCTTTTAATATAAGAAAACTAGAAGAACAAATAAAACTGTTAGAAATAGATCCTTTATTTGATGAAGATGACCCTTTATGTAAAAAGATTCAACCTTCACAATCCCAATCTTTATGCGCTCAAAAAAATGTAGATGCCATCCTAACGCTTAGAAAACCTGGTGAAACAGATGAAAAAAGCGACCTACAAGAGGGGGAAAGTTATCTTATCATCAAGGTAAAAAAAACAAGGTTTTTCCAGGCTAATTTCAGCTTTGATAACTCTTCTCCTCCAAGTGTTGGAGCAGAAAGATTAAGAGCCGATTTGAGTATTGCTAACTTAGCAAGATTTGGAGATATCTTCGTTACATCCTTTGAAGCTGATCCGTTTCACTTCTCTACTGAAGATGGTTTCAATGCAGTTAGTCTTGGTTACCAAATTCCAGTCAATCCCAAGAATAGTACCCTCCAATTGAGGTTTGAAGGTAGGCGCGAAAAAATTGTTCAAGACCCTTTTGGCAAATTTGACTTTCGAGCTAAATCAGAACTTTTTGAACTGACCTATCGCCAACCACTGGTACGTTCGTATAGCAATGAGTTTGCTCTATCTCTAGGGTTTACCTTTCAAAATGGTCAAACATTTGTGTTCAATGATACTCCATTCCCCTTTGGGATTGGTCCTGATAAAGATGGAGTCAGCCGCACCAGTGTCATTAAGTTTGCACAGGACTATATTCATCGAGGTAATAGCGGAACTTGGGTTTTGCGTTCGCAGTTTAGCTTTGGAACTGAATTATTTGATGCCACAAATAATCGCAACTCGATTCCTGATGGAAATTTTATTAGTTGGCTGGGTCAATTGCAATGGTTGCAACAATTAGGGAACGATAATTTGCTGATTATGCAAACAGACCTCCAGCTAACACCTGATACTTTACTGCCATCTCAACAGTACGTTATTGGCGGTAGTCAATCGTTACGGGGCTATCGCCAGAATGTTCGATTTGGTGATAATGGCTTCCGCTTTTCTCTCGAAAATCGCATCACTCTCCAACGCAATGAAGCTAGAAAACCTACTCTTCAAATAGCGCCCTTTTTTGATATGGGAACAGTGTGGAATCAATCAGGAAATCCCAATAAGTTAACAGGCGATAATTTTCTGGCAGGTGCTGGTCTAGGAGTCTTGTGGCAACCATTTCCACAACTTAATATGCGACTGGATTATGCTATCCCGCTTGTCGAGTTACGCAATAGGGGAGATAATCTTCAAGACAAAGGTTTGTACTTCAGTATTAACTATAAACCATAACTCTGCGTTTTTTTTGAGCATTGAAGCGAGATACGAATGAGTGCGATTCGTTCTGGAGAAACCCAGTTTATCGGGGAATTTCAGGCTAGGTAGAGTAACCCCCATTCGTTTTGAGTTCGCTCTTCATTAAAATGCATTTGTCTCTAAATCATCGTCAATTTTTACACCGAATGGTAGGGTATCAAAGCCTAAGTTTTCTAAAGTTAAAATGGCTGACTCGACTGAGGAATTGTTGATGGTTTCTTGATTCACTAGGGATGTAAGTAATTCACAAACTCCCTTGTACTGATTGGCGTTGTAGTCAATCCATCTGTTTTCAAAGAAGAGTGCATCATGCAGCGCCATTACCACTTCTGTATAGGGGTCAAAAGGTAATTTATCGCGCAACTTCCGCATGGTACGCAGTAGATTGTCTGCATAGACAGCTGCTATTGGTTCTCCAGTGTATTGTTGGAGTTTTTGTAAATCTACTAAGAGAGTTTTGGTAATTTCTACTCCTGAAACTTCTAAGACGGTCTGTTCAATATTCATTGTTTTTATTTGACAAGAAGTTCAGTTTATTCGGAGCTAATTGACATTTTATAGGGTAGACTTATGGGATGAACCCGCAGTTCAGATCCGCTCTGTACCAACCCTAGCGGCAATACCTAAGTCTACAGGTTATTCTATTTTCTAGTCTATTAATTTTATTCCTCAAGATACTCTACCACCGCCGTCAGGTCTGCCATAGCCCGATCAAATCGATTTAACAAAGCTTGGGCTACTTCTGGGTCGGCGTTGACGGTTGCTAGTTTTTCCCGTACACGACGGTCAAGGGCTTCTAGCCACAGCGACAAGCCTGTATGCCGAATTGCTGATAATAACCCCATGTTGGTGAGGACAGCCAAATGAAAACCAAGTTGGTCTTGTCCGCCATAGCCTAGATATCCGTTACTCAGTTCCAGCTTTTCTGGGGTAAATTCTAAATACTGTTCAAAGGTAATACCAGCTTTTTCTAGCTGGGGTTGGGGCAATGAAGGGTGAGATTGAGCCATAACACAATTCTTTTAAGTAAGTAGGTGGGTGGAATTCGAGGGAATGCTCCTGCTCGATGAGTTTTTCCTAGTAGCAGGACAACACTACCCACGATGGTTAATCATACTCTTTGTTCCTGGTATGGCCTGTGTCAACTCTATGGCGTACTATTGACATACAAACTCTGTAAGTTAGTATCTTTGTTACTTACTAACTTACAGAGTTACGAACAAACAGAGTTACAAAGTTACGGAGTCAGGATGTGCATATTATTGCTGTTGTGAACGGAAAGGGAGGGTCAGCTAAGACGACAACTAGCGTCAATTTAGCAGCCATCCTTGCTGAGAAATCAAAAGTATTGTTGGTAGATGCAGATCCTCAAGGTTCTGCTACTTGGTGGGCAGAGCGCAATGAGCGAGATTTTGAATTATCTAAGGAAACAGATACGAATGAGTTGTTAAAACTTAAAAAAGTAAAAGGGTTTGATTTTATTATTGTGGACACTCCTCCGGCACTCCACTTTGAGGCACTGCAAATTACTATCGATGCGGCTGATTTTGTTTTGCTGCCATCTCCCCCAGCCCCAATGGATCTTCAGGCACTGATTGAAACTGTACAGGCATCGATCATGCCAGCAAATGTTAAGTTTCGAGTTTTATTAACTCGTGTTGATCCTCGTAGTTTGGGTAAGGCGCTTGATGCTCAACAAGCACTCATGCAAGGCGGTATTCCTGCATTTAACGGTTTTGTCAGGGCTTATGCTGTTCATGAACAAGCTGTTCTTGATGGCATACCAATTACTCAAGTTCGCGGAAAAATAGCTCGTGAAGCTGAAGGGGATTATCGGCGTGTTGCTGATGAGCTTTTGAGAGAGGTAAATACTCATGGCTAAAGCACGTCGTCGTTTATCTGATCTTGTCCACGAAGAAACGCAAAAAATCAGAGAACCAAACTTACAGACTTCGGAAGTTACAAAGTCCGAAAGTTTAGCAGAGAATCCAAGTGAAGCAGAAGACCAAATTACAGACTTACAGACTTTGGAAGCTACAAACTCTGTAACATTATCCGAATCCGAACCTTTAAGTAAAACAGAGTCAACAGAACAACAGACTACCAAAGTTACAGACTTACAGACTTTGGAAGCTACAAACTCTGTAACATTATCCGAATCCGAACCTTTAAGTAAAACAGAGTCAACAGAACAACAGACTGCCAAGGTTACAGACTTACAGACTTCGGAAGCTACAAACTCTGAAGGTTTACTGGAAACTCCGAGACAAGTAGAAGACAAAGTTACAGAACAACAGACTGCCAAAGTTACAGACTTACAGACTTCGGAAGCTACAAACTCTGTAACTATACCAGAATCTTCAAGTGAAGTAGAAAAAAGAGTTACAGAGCAACAGGCTTCCAATGTTACAGACTTACAGACTAATAAATATTCAGAGTCTGTTTCTTCCATGCAAATTGCTATTAGGCGGGAGGGTGAAGAAGAAGTAAACAAAACTACAAAGTTACAAAGCTTGAAAGATACAGACTTACAGAGTACCGAACTTCCGAAGTATTTAAAATTGGAGCGTAAGGAAACACGATTGAGACAGGATCAGATTGACGCACTTACCGATCTCACCCGGAAATTAAATAGAACGAAACAAGTTAAAGGTGGTGAGAGACTTACAGATAATACTTTGATCCGTGTTGCAGTAGATTTACTGCTGAGTAAAGCTTCGGAGCTTCAAGGTACTACAGAAGATGAGTTACGAAGCTCCTTAAATCTGTAAGTTTGGGAGTTTGAGAGTTTGTAAGTTTGTAACTTACAGAGTTTGTTATTAATTTATCTTGCCTAATGTGCGATCATCGCTGTCGATTCTCACTCCATTTGATGAGTTTGATTTCGACAAATAAAGGTTTTCTCGATCTAGAGGGGGATGCAATCAGGGTAGGGGTTTGGAGATTAAATTCCTAATTTTTCTCGAATGACTTTTTCATCTTTGAAGCCTACCAACACAGCTGTTCCATCCTTGACGAAAAGCGGACGTTTGAGCAGCATTGCATCTTTAGCGAATGCCTCGATCCACTGTTCGTCAGTCCAAGTCTTCTTTTCATCACCCAAAGCTCGGTAGGATTGGCCAGAAGTGTTCCGCATGGGAGCGGAACCCAAAGACTTTACCCAGTTTTGGATCTGCTCACGGGTGGGTGGAGTTTCTTTGGTGTTGATGAATTCATAGTCAATGCCGTTGTCTTGAAGCCAGTTAAAAGCTTTTTTGCAAGTGCCGCAGTTGAGGATGCCGTAGACTTGAAGGGACATAAAAAGTTAATCAACAATTTCCATGACATACATCTATATATACACATGGCTAGTGTCGGTTCTTGCCATTGCCTGCGGTGGGCTTCACTTGATCGGGTAGTATAATCCATCGTCACCAAAACGCCAACCACGAGAAGCGGGGTCTCTATGGCGGCTCCATGACTCAAACTCGGATGGACTTTTGCTTTCTCTCTCTCTGGAAAGGCTTGATTCATCAACACCCAATCTTCGAGCTAGATTTTCCCCAGTCAAAGACTGAATTTCTACTGATCTACCATGAAACTGATGAGATGATGAAAATTGCCTTCTGCCTGTATTTCCTTGGTGTCGAAGCTGCCCTAGTGCATTGTTAAGTTGGGCAAGGTTCTTGGCGACGGTTCCTAACTTTTCTTCCAAGTTACTTAGCTGTTGTGCTTGTTGTTGCGTGGATGTTGATTCTATACTTTGTTCTATACTGTGCGTGAGATGCCCCAAAACAGTTTCTATTTGCTGTAAGCGGTTCTCTATACTGCTTTCTATACTCGAAGTATTGTTTACTTGATTTGCTTCCAGTGCCGAGAGTCGGTTAATGATCTGATGTAGAACATCTTCTATACAATTGTCAGCAACTTCCGTCTGACCCAGGATGTGATGCAAACCCTGCGCTACCAACTCTGTTGCTGAGGTGTTGCGTTTTTTTGCTTCGGCTCTGAGTAATTCAACTAAAGACTTGGGAAGTTTAAAATTTACTGATTCCCGTTCTATAGCCATTAAAACACCCATGCTTCAGCAAGACTCGTATTTATTTAGCTAGTTTACTGTGTACTGAAGAACAACTCAAACTATTTCTTCCCTTGCTTGAAAGCTTTTCGAGCTAATTTTATATAAGTTTTAACAGTCAACGGCAGCATCTTTAAATCATCAGCGTAGACGTAGCCCGCCGTTCGCGTAGCGTCTCGTAGAGAAGGCATCGCTCCCAGTGATTCGCAGGGTTAGCGCGTCTCAAACCCTATTGACAAGCGGACTTGCCTGATTGGCAAAGTTGGGTTAAAAGTGGCACTATCCGAGCTAGGGTAAGATTTAATCCATCTAGGTGCAAGGTTCGAGTAATGTCAACAGGATTTGAGAACAAGAAAAGCAAAACCAAAGCATCTTTTGCACCCAGCATAGATAGCAAAGACATTACCACTAAGTTTCAGGAATACTTCACAGAAATCAAAGACCCCAGAGTAGAAAGGACGAGATGGCATTCACTGACCGATATCATCACCATAGCGATTTTGGCAGTAATCGCAGGAGGGCAAGGTTGGGAAGATATCGAGGAGTTATGGACTCAATAAACAGGAGTGGTTGGAGACATTTCTAGAACTGCCAGAGGGAATACCCAGTCCAGACACTTTTAGAAGAGTATTTGAGAAAATTAACCCCAAAGAATTTGAGAAATGTTTTCGTTGCTGGGTAAAATCACTAGTGGAGAAGTCGGGAGTA
Organism: Nostoc sp. DedSLP03; assembly: GCF_034530815.1. NCBI lineage: Bacteria > Bacillati > Cyanobacteriota > Cyanophyceae > Nostocales > Nostocaceae > Nostoc > Nostoc sp. DedSLP03. Next base: position 83,459 of record NZ_JAVRCK010000028.1, on the reverse strand, counting down.
GAACTAGTAGCTATAGATGGCAAAACTCATCGAGGCTCCTATGACCGAGAATCTCAGCTAAAAGCCTTACACACAGTCAGTGCGTGGTCAAGTGAACACCGTTTGGTATTAGGACAAACAAAGGTCACTGACAAATCCAATGAAATCACTGCGATTCCAGCATTGTTAGAAATGCTAGACATATCTGGCTGCATCATTACTATTGATGCAATGGGTACTCAAAAATCGATTGCCCAGAAAATTATCGCGGCTGATTCTGATTACGTTTTGAGCTTGAAAGATAATCATCCTACACTGCACCAGCAAGTAAAGAATTGGTTTGAGACAGCCCAGTCCAATGGATTTAAAAATGTTGATGTGAGTATGAGCCAACGCATAGAAAAAGGACATCACCGCATTGAGAATCGTCAGGTTTACACCGTACCAGTGTCACAACTTCCTGCACTTCATGAACAAGATTTGTGGTCTGGTCTGACAACAGTAGTTATGATAGTGCGTTCGATTCAGCATTGGAATCAAACTACTCAGGAGGTGCAATTTTACATCACTAGTCTTGCCAGTGATGCTAATAAAATTGGTAGCGCCATTCGACAGCATTGGGGAATAAAAAATTCTCTTCATTGGACATTAGATGTCACTTTCAATGAGGATAAATGTCGAATTCGTTCTCTGCACAGTCCACAGAATTTTTCTTTGCTACGTCGCATTGCCCTGAATGCCTTAGAGCGAGAATCATCTTTCCGCCGCAGTATTCACCAAAAGTCACGGCGAGCCGCGATAAATGATGACTATATGGTTTCTGTTTTGGCGGCGGCTTTCCCTAACTCAACACTCTCATAGAATCGATTTGTCAATAGGGTTTGAGACGCGCTAACCCTGCCAATTGTCCGAGGAAAAGCGGGTTAATTAAGGGAGCGGTAAAGCACTCTTCCCGGTAGTTCTTCTCCATCGATTTTGGCGTAAACACGAAGACATGCTGAAACTTGTCCTCGCACTCCCCCGATATCAATTTCCAAATCATCCTTTGAGCGTTTCCAAACATCAGCATAAGCTCCCCAAAGCTGTTGAATTTGCCCTCCATATTGTTTAGCTCTGCTGATTAAAGTTTGTCTAGCCTCTCGTTGTAATTTGCTCCACCAAGAGGTGTCTCGATCAACTGTTGGAAGGTATACTACAGAGTGAATTGCTTCGTCGAGATCTAAGCGTGTCCGTAGAATGGTAGCTGAATTAGTAGAAAGTTCTGCGGCTTTAACACGATTAAATCGATCAATCAATGCTTCTGTGTATTTTGAGCGTTCTGTTGGTATGGTAAGTGGTTGCACACTAGCAAAATTAACACTTTTCAGTGCATGGTGTAAGTTAGGGTCTAGATCAATTAAATTCAGTAGGGTAGAAACTATGATCGCTAACAAATGCAAATCACCTTCTAATGGTTCAGTATTAACCTTTTCGTGTAATGTAACTTGGGGAGAGAATCGCAATCCATCGGCTTGTACAGACCCAGTCAATCCGTAGTAGACTTTATCTTGCGGAGCAGGAATTTGAATGAGCCGCTCCCCTGAAGTGTCTTCAATTGCTCCAAGTTTTTCCGCTAACTTGAGTGCAAATTGTCGCCACTGTTCGGCGATCGCTAAAGGAATGCGTAACAATAGTAACTGTATTTCATTCCATAAATCATCGTCTTGAGTGCTTACGAGTTGAACTGTACCCAGAAATTGACTCAGCTCATCATTGTTATTAAAAGCTCGTCGCAATTCCTCTAGTTTTGGAAGCACAGATGTATTATAGGAATCAGGAAGAATAGTGGAATGGCTATCCACCTGCGCTTGAGGCTGCAAAAGGCTACTTAACTTACTTAGAATGGGTTGGTAAAGAGGGAAAGCAGGATCGATGGATGGAGTTTCTTGGGTTTGGATTGCGTTCTCCAGATGTGCGTGCAACCCAAGTAGATACACCCGCGAAAGTTTGGCTAAATCAGACTCTGGGGTTGCAAATAGCTTTTGTAGCAAATCATCTAAGGTATCCATGCTAATAATTTTAGTCCTTAGCAGAGCTAATGTAGTCCACAAAACGGATCGCGTTTCTCGTTTTCATTTTCATGTGTTAGCCTCAAAGGTTGCTGATACACACACCCTTCCTCACGAAGACACTCAGGCTCATCAGAGATCCAATAGGGCAATTTACCTGCATGAATGCGAAGGATTCCTTCACTGTCAAGAGAGGCGTAGTATCGAATAGCTTCTTCGCTATTGTTCGGATCTTTGCTAATATTGGGTTTGGGAAGTTTGCCAATGTACTTTTTATCGCCGTTAGGCAAGCATAGAAAGAATCGGTGTTCATTGCTGAGGGGAAAAGGCGGTAAGGGCTCACTGATAATTCCTTTACCTTCACGGGAGTTTGTCTCTCCTTTGTAGTAAAATCCCTCTTGTGAGTAACTTTGCTTTGCCCCAAAAATAATATTTTCAGATCCGGGATTGAAGGCAGTTGCCGTCTCCAAGACATTAACAGCAATATCCAAGGCTACCCTACCATCTTCTCCTAAAATAGCAGGAGTTTGTGTATCTCCATAGTCTGAGGAATTTTCTTGAGAGATTTGTTGAACGTTAAGTAGAGGGTTTGTTTGATCATCTTCTTCTAAAATAGCTGGAGTTTGTGTATCTCTATGGTCTGAGAAATTTTCTTGAAAGATTTGTTGAACATTAAGTGGAGGGTTTTCTTGATTATTAGTTTCGTCGATTTGGTAATAGGCGCGATCCCGACAGAGCAATAATTGGATCTGAAGCGTTTGATCAATTTCGTATTTGACGATGATATGCTTACGCAGCATCTCATCACCCATACCCAAGTTTTCAGCTAATTTACTTAGCTCAGCACTTCCCCACAACTGTGGTATTGCGTCCTCGAAGTCTATCCGATAGATAAAAATGGCTAGTTGAACTCCTTCCCATTTTGGGGTGCAATACTTGGCGGTGAAATCTTTGGGATCAAGTTCAAGTTCTTGACCTGCTTCAAAGATAGGTATGAAATCATTACCTCTCTGAGTTTTAAGTTTAAATGCGCAGGGCAAGTAATAGAATAAATTTTTGACATCAATATAAAGCTGACTTAACCCTTTAATCAACAAATGTTTTGCCTTTTCGGGAGCAAAAATCAATTGCCGCAGATTTTCTGCGTAACAAGCCCCAGCTGAGGTTGCTTGTTTAGTGTATTCTTTTTCAAAAGTGATACGTTCTGGGTTCCACACAAAATACTCGGATTGACCAAACTGGCGACGAATTTCTTGCTCAACCAAATAAAGACCACAAGTTTTACCAGATAAAATCAGCCAATCAATTTGTTGTTTATTGTTTACAGTATTGGGTTCAACAGGCTCCACAGATTGAGCCTCATCTTCCAATTTTCTTAACCGATTTTCCATTAATTTTGCAGCAATGCCAATAGCTTCTTCGACTACAGGAATGGCAGATTTTTCAAACTCTTGTTGAGACAAGGTAATGTTGAGGCTATTCGGCTGATTGATATTGTGATCTATAGCACTAGCTTTGAGAAGGTCTTCAATTATTGTTTCAGAAACCTTATATTCACGCTCCCCAGTGTCCTCTAGTTTCTGTTTTGAACCAAGATAAAGCTTGGCTTTTTCTGCTTCATCCCAAAGAAGATAGAAAGTTTGTAAACAACCTGTACTTTCTTTTTCTTTCCACCGCGTTGGTAGAATATCATCGATTAGGTTTAAAGCATATTGAATATCTTTGCTTTCTAAATTTTCTTTCTCTAAATATGTTCTTAAAGAACCTCTACGAAACTTTTGATTCTGATCTAAAAATCGTGAAAAGCGTTCGTTGTCTAATAGCAGATCCAAACGATTGCTAAGTTTTTCACTTTGCAAGTGTTCATCACTAACTGCACTAAGAAGACAATCGGTGATTGCAGCTTTCAAAAAATAGAAAACTCGCAAAGTTAGCAATTCGCCACCTAAATGCAAATGCCCAGATGCACCCAGTAATTTAGGAATAAGTTTATAGTATCGCCCGCCGTCACCTCGATCTTCGTTTTTCTTGAATGGATCAATTTCTTCCAACGTTAAGTTGATCAGAGCAATATCAGTGGTTCCACCGCCAATATCTAAGACTAAAACATTCTGTACCCAGTTGTTTCCTACCCGACGACAACGAGTCTTAAAGGCTTCGATGCCAATAGTCCAGTCGCCCTTAAATGCTTGGAATAAATAGAAAATAGCAACCGATACTGCCTCATCATAAGTAATTCGGACATTTGGAATACGCAGACCATTAACACCAACCAGTTGTTTAATTTGCTCGCGAACTGTTGGAGGTGCTATGGTTGGGTAGGTGATAATAACAGTATTAAAGTGACCTCCAGACTGGTTGCGAGAGTTACGATTTCGGTATTTTAAAGTAAGCTCAAATAGGTGTTTCCACGCTGCTTGAATCAAATCTTTGACAGCAATGTCTTTACCATCCAAAGATACATCAATTTGCCGAGTTTGCCCGAAATAGCGTTTGGGGGAGTGGTGAAACCTGCCTGAAATCTCTTGCCAATCCTTACCCGAGGCATTGTTAAGTGCTTGCTTTCGATTTTGGCTCACTCGATGCCCTAAATTCACAGTCAAAGGATCTAAGGAAATCACCTCTAACTCGCTGGGAATTTCATTGACATGACGAGTTTCATCCAATTCCACTGGAAACAGGCTTTGTCCTGTGAGTGGGGGTACACGCAATGCTTGATGATAAACATCATCTAGCTGCCTTCTAACTGCTCTGCGAGATTTATCATACGCAAAAGGATATAATTCAATTTGGCAAATGACATCCAATACATGAGAGCTATCTTCACTGCGAATGATATCTCCGAGTGTATTGGATGAAGTTACCTTTAGTCTATTATTGAGAGTCGTAATTAATTTTTTCCATTCTTGGGTGTTGATATCAGACTGTTGTTCAACAGGCTGATCTAGCCATTCGGCTAACAGTTTTCGTAACAGTTGCGCTGGTTCTCTTGGAAGTTCATCAGGGCGTGGAACAATACGTGGGTCAAAGAGTGTTACAGTAGAATTGGATGTGCCAAAGTCAATTGCCAACCAACCATCAATTTCTGTATCATCTGTTAAATTGGAGTCAACGGTAGATTTGGGAGTCATGTGATTCGGAGGGAGAGACTGGGGCGTTGTTGCGTTAGATATACCAGGAGTAGTTAGCCGACTTTGAGCAGTCGCAGTTTGTGGTGAAGCAAAATCGGCTAAACCTGTAGTATTGGAATCAACGTAATCGACTTTGACGTTGAGGGTGCAGTTAGCTCCTAGAGGTAAGGGGTTGTTCGGTGGACATTTGACTTGTCGTCGTACCTGTTGAGTGCTAGTCAGTTTCAAGGGAGGTTCATACTTCTGCTCTCTCTCTTTGTAAGCTAAATTTATTAAGTCTACTAGTTCTGCTGGATTCCCTTGTACGGAATAAGAAATGTGAATGATGTGAGGACGGTTATTGTTGATGGGAACAAGCTTAACCGTTGGTAATTCGAGGATGTTACTGTCATCTGAGAGATGCAACGAAAATTGTTCTGGTATTTGAATTTCAATAGGCATCGCAATATTCCTCCTTTAAAGCGAGTCTGGATCTACGACAGAAACCACTTGCTCTAATGCTCGAAGCCATGATGGTTTGTCAGGATTCAAACCTTGTTCACCACTGGCAATAAATCGTAGCAAGGAGTCATTTCTAGACAGATCCTGTAGACGGGGATTGATTTGATCCACGATGCCGAGAAATTCACCATTCACTTTCTTTTCCATTTCACTGATTTTTTGCAATATATGTAGACTAGCGCTATCTATAAATTCTTCTCTAATACGGAGGATAAGGAATTGATGGTTTGTTGGTTTAGGTTGAGTAGGATGCTTTTTCGCACCCCAATCAAACACTTGACCAATAATATGGCGTTCGTCTTTACAGGCTAACGGAAAAAAGAGTTTAAAGTCAGGAGATTCTGACAAAACATCGTCTGCGAGCAATTTGCTTTCTTCAATATCTGTGATGAGGTTGCTTTGTTCAAGAATGGTTTGTTGCCAATCTTCTGGCTTATGGGCACGCAATAGTCCTTGAAATAACCGTACACCTTCCCTACCAAACTGTTGCTGAATCGATTGTTTAAGTTCTGGTAGTAAAAATGCCTTTAATTGATGATAGTTATCACTAATATTAACTGATAGTTTGTCAATCCTTGCAACCACTGCATCATAGACAGCTTGATTAGCATCTCTGTGCAATTGTTGTAATGTTTTAGCAAAGACTCTATAAAAATCATCACTCGTGGTTGGGGTTGTATTATCAACTAAATCATCTTCGTCAAATAAAATTTTTGCAGATCCGCTACCCTGAGCCGTTAGAACAACAATTCCATTCTTGATTTTGTTGAACAAGAGAGTCCATTCACTCCAGTTATAGATATTAGTTTTCAGTTTTTCTCGAATTACTTCAGTGACTGGAATATCTTGACGATTGCGGATAGGTTGTGTTTCCAACTCTTCTTTGAATCGGTTGTATTTCTCTAAAAGTCCTTGAATTGCATTGGTTAATTGCAGTAAAGTCGGGTGATCTATAATAGAAATGTCTTCTTGCTGTAAGTTTTCCAACTCTTGTGTGAGTTTGAGTTTTTCCTGCTTCAAAGCTGTGACGGCTGTTTCAGTGTCAGTGAGTAGTTGGTTGAGTCCATGCTTAACCACATGAGCTTGAATTATCTTTTGCAATTGTCCAATACCTCCATCTTCAGCAAAATCCCTAAGTTGTTTTCCTAACGAACTGCGGGAGTTACTTTTCAATAAGTGTTGACTGAGTTGTCTCCACTTTGGACGGAGGCGTGTTGCTTGATCCAAATAACCCGGATAATCTAAGCGCGTGAGAAATTCTTGAGAACCTACTTTAACGTTATGAGACGAGTTTTTTGCTTGATCTGCTAAAGAGAGCATTGGAGAGAGAAAAACAATTTTGTTGTGATCGGTTGGAAAAGACTTGGCTCTTGTAATAGCTGTTTGCAAAATCCTGAGTTGGTCTAATACTGTTGTTTCCTCTAATTGTTCTGTCTGAGTTAGCTTATCAAGGATTTGTTCACCGCCATCATTTAAGGCAAGTTGATCAAATCTTCCGACTCCAATCAGAATACGATCTTTGAGATCTTCATCTGGTCGCTCCTGCTGTAGCATTGTAAATATACTATCCGCGCGATCGCTGGCTGGGCTTATTCCATTCAACAGAATCAAAATAGTTTGGACTTCTTGTAGTTCTTTTAAAGAAAGGTAGCGATCGCGCACCCCAGATCCTGGTGCACCTAAACCAGGAAAATCCAATATTATCAATTGGTTCGCTCCCTGAAGCCCGGACAAATCCCAGAATTTGTTGGACACTTTTACTGTAACGTCAATACGACGAACCAGAGAAAAAGTGTTTTGTAAGTCTTCAGTGGAAAAAGTTTCAGGGAATACCTTCCAGGGAGATAAAATCGGAACAATTTGATCAAAGCTTAAATCTTGAATGCCTTTCGTCTTATCGGCTTCTATTTGAGGAAATTGCAACCCTTCTCTAGCTATAGTCTTATTTACTATCACAGACTTTTCACAAGCAGCTGAGCCGTAGGCAAGATAGGTGTGGGAAAAGTTGATAAGTTCTCTCAGTAGGTAGCGTAACTCTAGATTTTTATTGCTCCAGGCATCCTCACACCAATTGATGATCGCTTCCCAAACATGTTGATCAGCTACGTTCATGGCAGACAATGCATCAATCTGGGGTTGAGAAAGTCGCGCATTTCTTGCTCGGTTGAGCACTTCATCGAGCATATAACGCAGACAATCTTTTGCCTCATTTTGAGAGAGGTAATGCACCTGAAACTCATCTAGCTGAGTGGTGTGCAATCCTTCTTGTTGGATCAAGCACAAGGCAGTGACATTACCTGTGGTAGGATTTTCATTGATAGGTAATGCATCAGCAAAACCAATCAAGCTTCCCAGTAGCAGTGTTTTACCTGCACTAAACTCTCCCATCACACCAACCTTAATAAATGAGGAAGCTCGATCCTTAGTTTTCTGCGCTTCTTGATGTATGCGAGCAACACTGGCGGGAATCGAACCTTCAGCAGGTGGAGGGTTTCGGTCCACCAACTCAAGATTTTGCAGGATATCATCTGCGTACTTCTTGTAGACCTGCAACTTTTCCACAGCCATGTCGTTTAGCATACCCATCTCCTCGACATTTCTAGACTTACTAGGTAACATAAAATTGGAAACAAATAAGGAATTTTATGAATTTTTTTACGTATTTATCTGTAACTATTAATTTTAGTTAAGTTATCATAGTCGATTTATGAAAAATGGCAGTTACAATTTCGGTACAATCTTCGCCGTTCGTCATAGTTCATAGCCACCTTACCAAACCTTTATTACTTTGTATAGTGCTTAAATATTCTCGTTTGTTGTGAAGACGAGAGCCTTCTCGAAAATACGGTTATTAACTCGGTAGCCTGGATACACTGTAAAGCTGATTTGCCCCGCTCCATCACAGTCTAGAAAAGGCTGATGCTTTTGAGGATCGAATTGTATACCTTTTTGCTCCATCCATAAATCTCCTGGAGGATCAGCACTAGAGATTCTAAATATCAAATTTAGCCCTTTATGAATTAGATTTTCAATTTCACGGTGAAGGTTTTTTGGACTTTGTTCATGAGGGTAATTATTAATTCCTAAAGCCAAATAAATTGAATTTATAATCTCTGAGACTACAGCAGTAGAATCTTCGAGTACAGTCTTCATCTGCTTCACCAAAATTTCCTCAGACAGTGTGGACTTAATTTTGGCAATTTCTTGCCTTCGATTAGCTTTAAAAGAGTGATTAATTTCAGAATTGTGATGGAATATCAAAGTGCTAACAGATTGAAAATTTTGGTCTTTTAGCTGTATAAATTCATGAACCAAAATGTGATTTTGGGGACGGTCTCCTGAAACATAAGTTGTACTTTTATTTCTTGCAAATTCCGAAATTGTAACCAAAAGTTCTCCTTTTTGAGTTTTGAGTTCATCACACTCCCTTTCAAGTTCAATAACTTTCTTCTTCAAATATTCATGCTCTTGGAAAATCTTGTTAATTCTCTCTATAGCATTCAATTTAGTTTCTTGAGTTGTAAAATCTTTTGTAGCTTCAACACAGCCCTGTTGTTCCAATAGTGATTTCTCTGATTCTTTCAGAACTACCTGTTTCTCTTCAACAAGCTCAGTATCAATTGGCTGTTGTAACAAAGTTGTTCCAGATTGTGTAAATTTACAATCCTCTTGGGGAGTTATCTCTTGTGCTAAAATTTCATTTGCTGTGCTAGAGACGTTCTGCTCCTCTACAGCACTCACCTCAGACTGTTCAGAAGTTAATTCATCTTGCAGATTTTCTTCACAAGATTTTGGCGGTTTTGTGGGCGAATCTTCTATATTTTGATGGTTAGACATATTCATTCTTACTTAGCTCTTACAAATAATCGAAGAGAAATTTAATGTTGTATTTTCTTCCAGATTCTGGATTTATTGCCTCAACTTTAATCTCCGTATCACCAAAATACATGATTACCTTGATATTATGTTTTGAGTTTATTTCAGTTTTTGGAATTTCAACAATTAGTTCCCCAATCTTATCGACTCCTGGATCATCTGTGTAACGAACTTGTTGTTTCTCAGTTGAATAAAAAGGAAATTTTATTTCTTTTTGATCTTCCTGTTGCGGACTGTAACCATCATATTCAATACCCTTATTAACTTCTACAGGTTCTCCAGCTTTAACAAAGATGTCAAAACGTTGTTTGCAGTAATATCCTTTTCGATAGCTAGACCAGAATTTTTTTGTCTCTGGATCTAAGGTTGAATCAAATGGTAGCGAGGTTTCACAACCATATGTTAGACGGCTGCGTCTCAAAGGAATAATGGATGGATTTAAGCCATATAATACTGCTCCTTCTACAATTGCAGCACCAGGAGATGGAGAAAAGACAATCTTTTTAACTCTACTACCAAACTTCTGTTGAATTTGCTGTCGTAATATGGGGGAACTAGAAAATCCACCTACAAGAAAAATAATGTCACAGCCGCGACTATTTAATGTGTGAAACTGCTCATCAACTGTTTCTATTAAACCATTTAAGGTTGGCGAGAAAATATCCATCATTGTCTTCTTGTCAAGATAGATATTTGCATCCTCTCCTTGCTGTTCTTTTGCAAGATGCTCCAGTAGATGAGGATAGTGTTCTTGTAATAATCGGTCAAGTTTTCTAGGTATAGAAAAATTAATTATATTGTCATTGTTTTGAGGGTTAAAATCACACTTAATGCGTTCCCAATTCGCCATCATTTCAAGATACTCTTGTGGATAATCACTTTCATACCGATCTATCACATCAGCATTGAGTTTTTTTCTCAAATATTTCTCAAAGTCCTTATCAATGTATGTAGAACCATATTTACCTCCTTTACCTATCACGACTTCTTTAAGTTTTCTGTCTTGCAAGACTTCATGAACTGTAATGTCAACAGTTCCACCACCACAATCAACAACCATGAAACGAGTTTCTGGCTCTAATTGAGACTTTTCCTTGTCTTGGCAATAAATAGCTGCTGCTTCTGGTTCTAAGACTAATAAAAGACGCTCAGCTTCAGCACTACCCTCCCCAACTAATCCAGCTTTTTGGGCTGCTTTACGCATAAACTGCTTCTCTGCATTTGTCCAAATAGCTGGGATCGTTAAACACCATAAAATTTCACTGTCTTTTAAGTAACCAGCAGTTGAGTTTTTGATTTCTTCTAAAGCAAGTTCTTTAAGAAGTTTTACATAGTCAGAAATTAAGTCAAGTACTGCAAATGTTTGTCCATCATTAGTTGTAATGTCAGGAGCATTTGAATTTTTATCTTGCCCCTGATGTAATTTCATTTTGAAGTTTTCAAAAAAATAGTAACCTTGTGGATCATCGAATGAGCGTTGAATATCAAACAGTCTTTTTTTTGCTGGCCATCCCCAAGCATCTACTATATTTTTGCCTTCATCTCTAGAGTATAAGAGATGTGTGAGTGTTTTATTGTAAGCAATAGGTTGACCCTCCCACTCTGTTCTACCGATAATCCGAGGATCATTCACAAATGCATAAGCGTAGCCAGAACGAGATGTGCCAAAGTCGATGGCAAGCACTACACGAATATTTTTTTCATTGATCGCCATACAAGATTTCTCCTTTAAAATCTTAAATCTATGATGCAATCAAGAAATCTTTCGAGTATTTTTCTTTGATCTTATCTTCTGTAAAAGAGAAAAATTACTCTGGAT